>JANMWM010000212.1:0-3707 GCA_031394005.1 Sphingomonas sp. | reverse complement strand
GCCGTGGGCACGCCAGATCCGGTGAACCGAACTGGCGCTAATGCCCACTTCCCGGGCCATCAGCGAAGCCGTCCATTGGGTCGTCTCACCCGGCGGAGCCTCATGCGTCCGCGCCACAACCAAGGCGACGGTCTCCAGGGTCAGAGCCGGGACGCGCGAGGGACGGGTCTTATCGCGCAGCAGGCCTTCCGCCCCTTCCTGCATGAACCGCTCCTGCCAGCGCCACACGCATGTCTTGGACGTACCCGTCCGCCGCATGATCTCGCTGGTGCCAACCCGATCGGCGCTCAGCAGCACGATCTCCGCCCGCCAGACGTGCTTCTGAGGCGTGTTGCGATCCTTGGAGATCCGTTCGAGACGCTCTCGATCCGCGGATGTGAGGTTGATGACTATACCACTGCGCATCCCCGCTGACTCGCACAGGGGCAGTTCGCTGGGAATCCATAATCGGACTCAACTGTCAGGCGACGACCACTAGGAACGGAGTTCATAGAATAAATGCCGACACTTTGAAAAGGTTACGCAACGGGGTTCAACCCCGCCTAACCAGACGGTCCGACAAATCAGTTGGGACAGTCAACCTCAGGCTTAAACCGTTGCCCTTTGTAATTGCCCGGCGCGGTGAGTCGTAGCGCTGGACCTGTCGCCAGTTTCAAAACTCCCGCTTCTAACGATTGCAGGAAGCGTAAGCCTATGCGCTGCTCAAGCGTCCATACCACGGAGCTCTCCAGCTCAAGAGTTGAACATTTTAAAATAATCGTAGAACCCGGCTCGGGAGGGTGTTCACATTCGACCATCGCCCCGAGGGTGGAAATATTTCGGGTCACCGCGCTCTGTTCCACGCCGTCTGCGCTCAGTACCGAATCCAGATAGACAATTGAGCGCTTCTCGCATCTTCGGGGCGTCAAAAGCGACACATACTTCATACCAGGATCCATCTCTCGCATTAAGGACGCGGCACAAACCAGTGGCCCGCGAAAACCTACAACTCGATCATTAAAAAAAGACTAAACGAACCCGGGCAAGTGAATCAAGTCGGCCGGCGGGGCGTTGTCAGGCCAATGTGGCAGAGGGGACGAAACGGCGATATCGAGCGGCGAATGAGCCGTAAATCTCGAGCAAAGCCCGATAGCCCGTTCCGCTGTTTTAACAGCTTGCCCGAGGTGATCCGACTGGTGGTTATGCTGTACGTGCGATATCCGCGCTCGCTGCGGAACGTCGAGGATCTGCTGCACGAACGCGGCATCGATATCAGCCATGAAACGGCGCGCTTCTGGTGGAACAGGTTTGGACCGCTGTTGGCCGGCAACATTCGCCGGCAGCGAATTTGCCAGATGCACGGCATTCGCCACTGGCCTTGGTATCTCGACAAGATGTACGTGAAGCTTAACAGAGAGTAGGTCTACCTCTGGCGAGCGGTCGACCACGAAGGCGAGATTCTCGAGAATTACGTCACGAAAACGCGAGATAAATCCGCGGCTTTGGCTTTCATGAAGAAGGCGCTCAAGCGTCATGTCCAAGCAAAGGTCATTGTCACCGACAAGCTTCGATCTTACCCGGCGGCGATGCGCGAACTGGGCAATCTCGACCGCCGGGAGATGGGGCGATGGAAGAATAATCGGGCGGAGAACAGCCACCTGCCGTTCCGACGACGAGAGCGAGCAATGCTGCGCTTTCGGCAGATGAAGACGCTACAAAAGTTTGCCTCGATCCACGCCAACATCCCCAATCATTTCTCCTCCGAACGCCACCTCGTTGATCGCCAGAACTTCAAGGAGCGCCGCGCAGCCGCCCTGACCCAGTGGCTGGCGCGTAACCTGCCAAACTCAAAAACCTGCGTCCGCCAAACGGAGACAAGTGCGCGTAGGACTGACAACACCGCGACCGGCAATCTCACGCGCCAGCGGCGCTCGTCCTGCTCCTACGCGGTCCCTTCGGCGTCGAGCGCGTAACCGGCGCTGCGAACGGTGCGGATGAGATCGGCGCCGCCGCCCTTGCCGAGCGCCATGCGCAGGCGGCGGATGTGGACGTCGACCGTGCGCAGCTCGATATCCTCGCTGTGCGGCCAGACCGTTTCGAGCAGCTGCTGGCGCGAGAAGACGCGGCCGGGATGTTCGAGGAAATGGCGCAGCAGGCGATATTCGGTCGGGCCGAAGTTGAGCGTCTTGCCGTCGCGGCGGACGCGGTGCGCGGCGAGGTCCATCTCGAGCCCGCCATGGCTGAGCGCCTCGGCGGCCAGCGCGGGGCGGACGCGGCGGAGGACCGCGGCGGCGCGGACGACGAGCTCCTTGGGGCTGAACGGCTTGGTGACATAATCGTCGGCGCCGGTTTCCAGCCCGCGCAGGCGATCATCCTCCTCGCCGCGCGCGGTCAGCATGATGATCGGCAGGTTAGCGGTGGCGGGCTTGCGGCGCAGGCGGCGGCACAGCTCGATCCCGCTGATCCCCTCGATCATCCAGTCGAGGACGATCAGGTCGGGGCGGATCTCGTCGACGAGGATCAGCGCCTCCTCGCCGTTCGCGGTCCGCGTGACGGTGTAGCCCTCGCGCGCGAAGTGAAACTCGACGAGCTCGGCGATCGCTCGATCGTCCTCGACGAGCAGCAGACGCTTGGCGGCCATGCTAAGCTGTGACGTCACCGCCACGGGGGCGCTCTGCCATGTGTTGGCCAGTTGCGGCATAATAGACCATCTCCGCGATGTTGGTGGCATGATCGCCGACGCGTTCGATATTCTTGGCAACGAACAGGAGGTGCGCCGACTGACCGATATTCTGGGGATTTTCCATCATATAGGTCAGCAGCGTGCGAAAGATCGAGTTGTAGAAATCGTCGACCGCCTGGTCGCGCGCGCAGACGCGGACCGCGGCCTGTTCGTCGCGCTCGACGAAGGCAGTGAGCACGTCATGGACCATCTCGGTCGCGATGCGCGCCATTTCGGGGAGCAGCGACAGGGGCTCGATTGCACCCGAATTCTCGAGCAGGGGAACGCGCTTGGCGATATTCTTGGCATAGTCGCCGATCCGCTCGACGACGCTCGAGATCTTCATCGCCGCGACGATGTCGCGAAGGTCGCCGGCCATGGGGGCACGCAACGCGAGGATCTGGATCGCACGGCGCTCGGTCTCGACCTCGAGCGCGTCGAGCTTCTTGTCATTCTCGACGATCCTGAGCGCGCCTTCGAGATCGCGCTGGACGAGGCAGCGCATCGATTCGCGGATGGCGTGCTCGGCCAGCCCGCCCATTTGCGAAATGAGCGCGCGCAACCGATCGAGATCCTCGTCGAACGCTTTGAGCGTATGTCCGGCGGTGGTGGGCATGGCGTTCCTTCGACTCAGCCGTAACGGCCGGTGATATAATCCTGGGTGCGGGATTCGCGCGGATTGGTGAAGATGTCCTTGGTCCGGCCATATTCAACCATCTCACCAAGGTGAAAGAAGGCGGTCCGCTGCGACACGCGCGCGGCCTGCTGCATGTTGTGGGTGACGATGGCGATGGCGTAGCGACCACGTAGCTCATGGATCAGTTCCTCGATCCGCGCAGTGGCGATGGGATCGAGCGCGGAACATGGCTCGTCCATCAGGATGACCTCGGGGTCGACCGCGATGGCCCGGGCGATGCACAGCCGTTGCTGCTGGCCGCCCGACAGCGCGGTGCCGCTTTCCTGGAGACGGTCCTTGACCTCGTCCCATAGGCCGGCGCGCTTGAGG
>JANMWM010000040.1:0-6254 GCA_031394005.1 Sphingomonas sp. | reverse complement strand
GTGATGATGCATAAGCCGCCGATCAGCAGCGGCAGGATCATCATAGGCAACAGCAGCGCATTGCCCTTCAGCGCCAGCGCGATCGAGACCATCGTGATACCGACGGTGACGACATAGGTTTCGAACAGGTCGGCGGCCATGCCGGCGCAATCGCCGACGTTATCGCCAACGTTGTCGGCGATGACCGCGGGATTGCGGGGGTCGTCCTCGGGGATCCCGGCCTCGACCTTACCGACGAGATCGGCGCCGACGTCGGCGGCCTTGGTGAAGATGCCGCCGCCGAGACGGGCGAAAATCGAGACGAGGCTGGCGCCGAGCGCGAGCGCGGTCAGCGCGTTGACGACTTCGCGGCTGTCGGGGGCAAACCCACCGGGACCGGTGAGATAGGCAAACAGCCCGGCGATCGCGAGCAGGGCGAGACCGGCAACGAGCATGCCGGTGATCGCGCCCGAACGGAAAGCGACGGTCAGCCCTTTCTGGAGCGAAGTGCGCGCGGCTTCGGCGGTGCGGACATTGGCGCGGACCGAGATGTTCATGCCGATGAATCCGGCAACTCCCGAGAGCAGCGCGCCGATGATGAAGGCAACCGCGGGAAGACCACCAAGGAAGAAGAAGACGAGCGCAGCGACGACGACGCCGACGATGGCGATCGCGGTATACTGGCGGCGCAGATAGGCCGAGGCACCTTCCTGGATGGCGAGGGCGACCTCCTGCATGCGGGCGTTGCCGGCGGGCTCGCGCAGCACTTGCTGGCTGGTGAAAATTCCGTAGAGCACGGCGATGATGCCACAGATCATGGCGACGGTGAGCAGGCTCATGTGCGGATAGACCCCCTGAACGCATGCCGGACCGACGTGGACCGACGTTATTTGGCGCGGTTTCTAGGGGGCGGGAGGGATGCTGGCAAGCGGTCCCGGATGTGGGTCTGTGGCTCTAGCGGAGGAGATGCAGCGCCAAGCCCATGCCGCAGACAAGGCCGACCAGCGCGATGGCTAGGCGGCGAAGGTCAAGCGTCGTGCTCATGGCCAAGATGCTCCGGCAGGTTGACCGGTTCGCCTGCGTCGTGAAGCGCGATCCCCACACCTTCGACGAGGCGTCCGATGCGGACCATCTGCGCAGCGGAGGGTAAAGACTTCGTTACGTTTTGCTCCGCGCCGGGCGGAAGCGCGGCGAGCAGGGCGTAGTCGTCGCCCCCGGTCGCGGCGAAGAGCCGGGCGGCTCGGTCGCCGCCTTGGGCGGTGATGAAAGCGGGGGAGAGGGGGAGAGTGGCGAGGTCGATGTCGATGCGGACATGGCTGGCGTGGGCCATTCGCCGGGCGTCGATCAGCAGGCCATCGGAGACGTCCATCATCGCCCGGGCGTAGAGGGCGAGCGCGCGGCCCTCGGCGATCATCGCGCGGGGGCGCTGATAGGCGTCGACGAGTGGGCCGGTCGCGGCGGGGCCGGCAAGGAGCTGCGCGAGGCCGGCGGCGCTGTCGCCGAGCGTGCCGATCAGCCACAAGCCGTCGCCCGCGCGGGCTCCTGAGCGGTCGGGGGTGCGCTCGCCCGCCTCACCGATGGCGGTCAGGCCGAGCACTCGCGGGCCGGGAATGGCGATGGTGTCGCCGCCGAGCAGCTTGCAGTCGTAGTGGGCGAGTGCGTCCCCGAGGCTGGCGAGGAAGCGGCGGTCCCACTCGCCGTCTCCGAGGCAGTAGCCGAGCAGCACACCAACCGGAATTGCGCCCTTGGCGGCGAGGTCGGACAGGGTCACCGCGACGAGCTTGGCGGCGACACTTTCGGGCGGATCTTCGGGACGGTAGTGAACGCCTTCAGCAATCATGTCGTGGGTCAGCACCAGCCGGCCGAGCAGCGCCGCGTCATCGTCGAGGCCGCGTGCCTCGGGCGCTGTCGCCAGGCACCGCAACGCTTCGATGAAATCGAGTTCCGCGGTCACCGCCACTCCTTCCGGCTAGGAGCGCGCGTCCTTCGCGACCGCGTCCAGCAGCCCGTTGACGAAGCCGCTTTCCTTCTTGTCGTAGAAGGCGTGGGCGACGTCGACATATTCGTTGATGACGCTCGCGACGGGGACGTCGGGGCGGGCGATGAGCTCGTAGGTGCCGGCGCGCAGGATGGCGCGCATCGGGCGGTCGAGACGATCGAGCACCCAGCCCTTGGCGAGCTTGCCCGTCACCAGCCCGTCGATTTCGGCGCGGCGCGCTTCGACCCCGCGGACGACGTCGTCGAAGAAGCTCTGCTCGGCCTCGGCGTAGGTCGCGCCCTCGATCGTCGCGCCGAGGCGGTGCTCGTGGAACTCGTGGAGCAGCGGCGCGATCGCGCTGCCCTCCATCTCGAGCTGGTAGAGCGCCTGCACGGCGGCGAGCCGGGCGGCGGAGCGCGATTGCGAACGGTTCATTGCGCGCCTGTAGCCCCCCCCTCCCCGGCAAGGAAGGGGGTCAGCGCGGCGGCCACCTGCTCGGGGGCTTGCCATGGGGCGAAGTGACCGACGGCGGGGAGGCGGACGATGTCGAGCTGGTCGATCAGGCGGTCGAGGCCGTCGAGCTGCATCGGCAGCAGCGCCTTGTCCTCCATCCCCCAGATGACGCGGACGGGGATGTGGATCCTGGGGAAGGCGGCGAGCAGCCAGTCGGGGAGCGGCACAGTAGCGCCTGGCGGGGGGACCATGATCTGCGACGCGCGGTACCAGTTGAGCATGCCGGTAAGGGTGCCCGGCTGGCTCCACTCGGCGATGTACTGGTCGCGTTCGGCGGGGTCGATTTGGCCCAAGTCGACGTGATTGCGGAAGCTCTTGTCGAAGAAGGTGCCGAAGCCCATCGCCTCGATCGCGGCTTCCATGCCGTGGGTGCGGAAGGCGGTGATGTACTGCGAGGCCGCGCGCTGGTCGGCGTCCTCGATCAGGCTCTTCTGGAAGATCAGCGGGTGGGGCGCGTTGATGATCGCGAGGCGGGTGACGCGCCCATTCCGATCGGGGCCGCCCTTGATCGCCGCGGCCCAGGCGGCGGCTCCGCCCCAGTCGTGGCCGACCAGCGCGAAGTCAGCGATGCCGAGCGCGTCGGCGAGCGCGAACAGGTCGGCGAGGATGCGATCGATGCGGTAGGCATTGACGTCCTGCGGGGCGTCGGAGCCGCCGAACCCGCGCTGGTCGGGCATGACCAGGCGGAAGCGGTCTTCGAGAAGTGGGGCGACGCTGCGCCAGGTGCGGTGCGATTCGGGGAAGCCGTGGAGGAGAATCACGGGGGGCGCATCGGCCGGCCCGGCGAGCCCGACGTTGAGGGTGACCCCGGTCGGGAGGGCGATCTTGCGGAGTATGGTCATAGGTATCTCTCCACCTTAAACGCGCCGAGGTCGAGGGTGAAGGGGGTGATAATGGTATCAATCGGCGAGGGCATTGTCCGCTCCCCTTCCTTTCCACCAGCGCTTGACCGCGCGGACTGGCGGTGTCCGCCAAAGCATTACGAGAAGGCCAAGCAAGAGCAGCCACGGGAGCACATAGGCGAGAAGCTGAAGCACGATCGTGATCATCGCAACGAGGCTTGCGACGAATGATCGTCCCGCCTCAAGCAGCGGATTCTGGCCCGTGAAGCCGCTGATCCCCATCTTGCCGTAGTAGGAGAAGGTCATCGGCGTCGCGGCAAGTTTCGAGCGATTGTCGGCAAGCGTGGTCGCCGCCTGTTCGCCCTGACTGCGGAGTGCGTCGAGCTGCGCCTGGAGCTGTGCACGCTCGGCGTCACGAGGGCCTTTCGCCGCGAGCTGGCGCTCGATTGCTGCGATCCGGACGGCGGCATTCGACTGGCTGTTCGTCGCGACGTCGGTCGATGGGGCGGTGTCCTCGCCCGAAAATTCGGTGTGGCTCAGCTTCCCGCCGGCCTGAGTGACGATCGCGCTGGCCTCGCGGCCGAAACCGCGGGCGATCTTAGGTAAGAGCTTGAGCGCGAGATCGGCGGTCACCGTGTCATTGTCGGCTATCGTGTAGTTGAGCCCGGTGATCCGGCATCGCGCGACGCCCAGCGCCTCGCAGCGCGCGGCATGGGCTTCCTGCACGGTGGAGATTTTCTCGTCGGCAAGGCTGAAGTCGTATTTGTAGCTAAACGCGACCCCGGGGGCGGCGGTCGGTCCGATCGATGGAGGGAGGCGGTCGCTGCTCGCTTCGCCGACGTCGAACGTCTTAAGATCGGTCGAGCCTCGCGACGGTTTCTCTCTCTTGGAGCATCCTGCCAGCGCAACGGCGATGAGCCCGCCGATGATCATTCCGTGACGCACACCGTCCCCTTGTTCAACAACGCGAACCTATCGACGCGCGAGGTGGCTGGCTAGCGGCCCTCTTCATCCGGTGCGGTCGCTCTGATCGTCAGGGCATGTACCCGGTCTGTCATGAGGTCGTCGAGGGCGGCATAGACCAGGCGCTGGCGAGCAATGCGCGACTGGCCGGTGAAGGCGGGGCTTTCGATCGTCAGGGCGAAATGCGATTCGCCGCGCTCGTCGTGCCCGGCGTGGCCGCGATGCTGGTCGCTTTCGTCGATTAGCGTGCAGGCGGTCGGGTACAGCGCCAGCTCGAGGCGGCGGCGCATCTCGGTCGCGACGGGTCCAGTGGCGGTGGCGGTCATCGACCCTATATAGGGCGGCTGTGTAACCAGGATAGACAGGTGTGGCTGTGGCGTCGAGGAGCCAGAAATATCACGGGCGGATGGAGGGCGCGGCCGACGTGTGTGGGGTCGCTGGATGCCGCGAGCCGGGCGAGTTTCGCGCGCCGGTCAGCCCGGGCGACTTCGATGGGCCGGGGCAGTGGCGCTATTTGTGCCTCGACCATGTCCGCGCGCACAATCTGTCGTATAATTTCTTCACCGGGATGAGCCCCGACCAGATCGAGCAGGCACAGTCGCCGATCGCGGGGTGGGAGCGCAGGTCGCGCCCGTTCGCGCATATCGGCGATCCGCCACCGGCGTGGAGCGATTTCGACGATCCGATCGATGCGATTGCTGCTCGGTTCCGGACGGAGAATCTGGGCGGTGCTGGCGGGGCTCCCGATCGCTTTTTGCCGGCCGAGCGCAAGGCGATGCGGACGCTCCAGCTTGACGACGACGCCGACCGGCTCGCGCTTCGGCGGCGCTATGCGGAACTGGTGCGGAGATATCATCCCGATCGCAATGGCGGCGACCGCAGCCACGAGCGCGCGCTGGGGGTGGTGATAGAGGCGTATACGCTGCTCAAATCGTCGCGCGAATTCGCGTGAGATCGGGGCCTGATCCGGGACGGCGAGCGAGCGGTTTCCGTCAGCCCCGCGCGCGGAGCGGCTGAGCGCAAAGCAGGAGCGGGCGTCCAAAACGGTTCAGTCTCGCCACACGAATGGCGGCGATCGGTCCATCAAGCGGGAGCCGACGAAAGGACTCGACCGATGACCCTCCCCGCCCTCCTGCTGACCGGCGCGGCGGTGCTCGCCTCACCGATGATCTGGATCGCGCCGGACGTCAGCCCGCACGTTTCGCCCTTGGCCGCACCGGCCGCGCGCCATGCCACTGGCGCGCCCCTCGCTCCTGCCCTACAAGCCCGCCATCCCCGGGGAGCGCGCACGCGCTGAGAGGCAGGCATTGCACCCTGCGACCCGCTGAACCTGATCCCGTTAGCGCGGGCGTAGGGAGGGAATGCGGATTTCTTCCGTGTCCCTCCTAGTAGGAGCGAAGACATGGCCGATATCGACCCCAAGATTACCAAATCCGACTCGCCGACCACTGACGCCCCCACCGTGACTACCGGTGCGATTCGCGGGTCGCGCAAGGTCCACTTCGGCCCACTCAACGTCGCGATGCGGCAGGTGATGCTCGAGCCCAATTCGGGCGAGGCCCCGCTCTCCCTTTACGACACGTCGGGCCCATACACCGACCCCGCCGTCACGATCGACATCAACGCCGGGCTGGCCGAGCTCCGCCGCGACTGGATCCGCGGCCGCGGCGATGTCGAGGAAGTGCTCGCGCGCGAAACCCGCCCCGAGGACAATGGCCAGCTTGGCCCCGATCGTTCGGGTGGCGTCGCCCCCTTCCCCAACGTCCGCCGCCGCGTCCTGCGCGCGAAATCCGGCCAGAACGTCAGCCAGATGCACTACGCCCGCCGCGGCATCATCACCCCCGAGATGGAATATGTCGCGCACCGCGAGAACCTCGGGCGCGAGGAAGCGCTCGATTCCATCCGCGACGGCGAGAGCTTCGGCGCCGTCATCCCCGACTTCGTCACCCCCGAGTTCGTCCGCTCCGAGATCGCCCGCG
>JANMWM010000016.1:0-7652 GCA_031394005.1 Sphingomonas sp. | reverse complement strand
TTTGACTAGCGCGGACTTCGATTCTTCACGGATGATGTCGTTGCACAGCTCGACGCATTCGTCGCAGATGAACACGGTCGGCCCGGCGATGAGCTTCCTCACCTCGTGCTGCGATTTGCCGCAGAACGAACAGTAGAGAGTACTCTTGCTGTCGCCGCCGCCTGAAAGCTTCGTCATAATTATCCTTAACAGCGAGCCTGGGGGCTCGGGGGCCATGCTAGCCCGGTTTGTCGCACATTCAAGCTTGTAGGCGATTAACGGTTCCGCCCGCGCGTTCAAACTATTTCGGATATGGAGGGGGTGCTGCAACAGGGCAAGGGGCTGAAATCACACGACGAGGGGCGCGATTTGCGGCCACGGGTGTTATGCGGGGGACAAAGAGGGAGTTCAGGATGACACGGTTCGAGGGAAAGACGGTGATCGTGACGGGGGCGGCGTCGGGGATCGGCGCGGCGATCGCCGAACGGTTCGCAAGCGAAGGGGCCAGCGTGGTCATCGCCGATCTCAAGGCCGAAGCGGCGGCGGCGCAGGCGGCCAGGCTGGCCAATGCGATCGGGATTGGATGCGATGTCGGCGACGAGGCGGCGGTGGTGGCGTGCGCCGATGCGGCGGTGGCACGCTTCGGGCGGATCGACGTGATCGTCAACAATGCCGGGCTGATGACGTTCAAGACGCTCGACCGGTGGACCGGGGATGACTGGTTGAAAGTGCTTCGTGTCGATTTGCTCGGCGCGGCGTTTTTCACGCGCGAACTGTTCCGAAGGGTCGGGCCGGAGGGCGGGGCGATCGTCAATATTTCGAGTGTCCATGCGGTCGAGACCAGCGCCAATGCCGCACCGTATGCGGCGGCCAAGGCGGGGCTGCTATCGCTGACCCGGACCTCGGCGATCGAGGGCAAGGCGAAGAAGATCAGGGCCAACGCGATCCTGCCCGGCGCGATCGACACGCCGATGCTGTGGGACAATCCCAATGTGAAATCGGGCGCAGAGGTGGTCGACAAGGCGAGTGTGGGACAGCCGCGCGATGTCGCTGCGGCAGCGGTGTTCCTCGCGTCGGACGAGGCAGCCTTCATTACGGGGGCGAGTCTCGCGGTCGATGGCGGGAGGCTCGCGGCGCTATGATGAAATGGCTGATCTTGGCAGCGGGCGACCTCACGCTCAACCTCGCGCCCGAGATCGGCGGGAGCATCGCGCGGTTTCGCAAGGGCGCGCAGGAGTTGCTGCGCCCTGCCCCGCCCGGTGCCCGCGATGCGGGCGAGATGGCCAGTTTCCCGCTCGTCCCCTTCTCGAACCGAGTGCGCGGCGGGCGGTTCAATTGCGACGGACGGGCGGTGACGCTGTCACCCAACCTGCCCGGCGATAAGAGCCCGCTGCACGGCCAGGGTTGGCGCAATGCGTGGGTTGTAGCGAAGTCCGACGAAGCTAGCGCAATGCTGTCCTTTGTACACGAGCCGGGTGAATGGCCTTGGGGCTATGAGGCTTGGCAGGTCTTCGCGCTCGACGAGACGGGGCTGACCGTAACGCTCAGTTGCCGCAACCTGTCGGTCGAGCGGATGCCTTGCGGCCTTGCCCAGCACCCCTATTTTCCGTGCGACGGCGAAACCCGGCTCGAGACCGGCGTGACCGATGTGTGGCTGATCGACGAGGACATGCTGCCGACCAAGCTTGTGCCGACGAGAGGCAAGTTCCTGCCCTCCAACGGACCGGTATGCGGACGCGGGCTCGACCATGGCTATGAGGGGTGGAGCGGCGAGGCGCTGATCAACTGGGGGCGCGGGGCGAAGGTGCGGATGACGGCCGAGGCGCCGCGCTTCCAGCTCTACGCCCCGGCGAGCGGCAGCCTGTTCGTGGCCGAGCCGGTCGAGAATGCCAACGCCGCGCTCAACCTGCCGCAGGAGCAGTGGGAAGCCGCCGGGCTCGCGCTCCTCGCGCAGGGCGAAGAGCGGAGCCTGACGGTCCGGTTTGAGGTGGAGGGTTAGGCTGGCGTGATCTGCGCGGCACCGGTAGTGTCGCCAGCGGCGGCGTCGGGGCGCTTGTCGAAGACTTCGTCGATGATGCCGAACGCTTTAGCTTCGTCGGCCTCGAGGAACTTGTCGCGGTCCATCGCGATCTCGATCTCCTCGATCGGTTTGCCGGTGTATTTGGCGTAAAGCGTGTTGAGGCGGTGGCGCATGCGCAGGATCTCGCGTGCCTGGATCTCGATGTCCGACGCCATGCCCTGCGCTCCGCCCGACGGCTGGTGGACCATGATCCGGCTGTTGGTCAGCGCGACGCGCATCCCGGGCTCGCCCGCGGCGAGGAGAAAGCTGCCCATCGACGCGGCCTGGCCGATGCACACGGTGCCGACCTTGGGGCGGATATATTGCATCGTGTCATGGATTGCGAGCCCGGCAGTGACGACGCCGCCGGGCGAATTGATGTACATGAACACATCCTTCTTCGGGTTCTCGGACTCGAGAAACAGAAGCTGGGCGGTGATCAGCGAGGCCATGCCATCCTCGACCACGCCGGTGACGAAGATGATGCGTTCACGAAGAAGGCGCGAGAAAATGTCAAAACTGCGCTCGCCGCGGTTCGACTGCTCGATGACGATCGGAACGAGACCGGCGACGATGTCCTGATGATCCATGAATATTCCTTGGGTAAATGCTACGCCCTACATCGGGACAAAGCCGGACGGGTTCAAGCGGGGGCAAAAAAAGGGCGGCCAGCACTACTGCCAGCCACCCATAGGATTGGTTGGAACGCGCTGTAGCGACTACATTTTGTAGGTCAGGCGCGCGTAACCGAACTGCCCGGGAACGTCATAGGTCGATGGGTCATAGTTGGGACCCGTGCAGCTAAAGCAGGCCGGTGGGTCCTGATTGAAGATATTGTTGACGCCCAAGGTCAGCTGCAGCCGCCTGTCCATGAACGAATGGCCGAGCTGAGCGTCGCCATAGAAAATGCTCTTGAGCCGCTTCCCGTCGGCTTCGTGAACCGCGTCGATGTAGCGACCGGTGAACGCGGCGGTAAGCGAGCCGAATGTCCAGTCGAGCGTCCCGTTGCCCTTAAATCGCGGATAAGACTGGTCGGGAAATCCGCGGGTCGTGCCCAGATAGTCGGTGGTCGTGAAGCCTACGGCGGCGGGAAATGTCTCGGTGTATTTCTTGAGGAAATTGCCGTTGAGTGTCAGGCCGAAGGCACCCGCCGACGTCGTCCGGGTACGAACGTTGGCGATCACGTCGACCCCGCGAGTCCGGATGCTGCCGATATTCTGCAACTGAGCATTGATCCGCGAGATCAGGCCATTGGGCGTCCGCGTGATTGCGGCACAGCTGAGCGCATCGCCGCTGAAAGCGCAGCGATTGAGCGTCAGTTGCGCATCAACCGGCGCAATCGCATTGGCGACCCGGATGTCATAATAGTTGAGCTCGAGGTTCAACTGGCTGAGGATCCCGCCGCGCGCCCAGCCCGGCGAATAGACCCCGCCGAATAGCAGGGTTCGCGATGTTTCTGGCTTCAGGTTCAAATTGCCGCCGGTGAGGACGCCAAGCTGCCCTCCATTGGCTTCCAGATAGCTGCCGCTAGCCGGAACGCCATTGGCGGTGCAGTTGGCGCGGACGCTGCCGACATTGGCCTGATAGGGCGAACCGGGCACGTTGGTGCACGGATCGTCGATCGGCGCGTCGGCGCGCGAGGCGGCACCGAACAACTCGCCGATCGCCGGCGCGCGGAACCCCGTTGCATAGGAGCCGCGCAAGAGCAGGTCGTGGACCGGCTTCCAGGTTCCACTTGCGGTGTAGGTCGTTGTGCTGCCGCTCCTCGAGAAGGTCGAGTGGCGCACCGCACCATCGAATTCGAGCGAATAGAAGAACGGCGTCTTCGTGAGCAAGGGGACGCGCAACTCGCCGTAAAATTCGTTAGAGCGATAACTGCCCTTGGCTGGGAGCGAGGGAATGTCCGAGCTAAGTCCCGCCGCGGTGATCGGATCGGGATCGAAGTTGCCCTTCTGGAAGCGATGCTCATAGCCGATCGCGAACCCGACCGGGCCAGCGGGCAGGTCGAACAATTTTCCGCTCAAGTTGGCGGTGTAGTCGTTCAGTTCCTGCGAGCTGCGGTTGCGCTCGGTATAGGTGATGTAGGCCAACTGGTCGGCAGTGATCGACCCCGCGCCGCCGAATATGTTCACCGGAACGCACGGCGCCGTGCACCCAGCAACAGAACCGAGCGCGCGCTTCAGATTGGCCGCGTTAACGTTGCCAGTGAAGGACTGGCGGGCGTCATTGAAGCCGAACACCGCGTTGACGTCCCAGAACCATTTGTGGCCGCCGACGGCGAACGACCCATCGAGGCCAGCGGTGATCGACTTGGTGTTGACCAACTGCGTATAAGTCCGCTGTCCCGCTTCGACGAGACGGCGGCGAACGGTCGAATAATTCGCCGGCGGATCACCGGGATTACCCGCCGACAAAGTGCCGAACGGATTGTACGGATTGCTGGCGTCGATGGTGATCGTATCGAGCAGATTGCCGTTGCCGGCATCGGGACCGATGAACAGCGGCAGGAATGCCGCCTGGTTTTGCGATTTGCGGTGTGAATACAAGGCATCGACGTGGAAATTGATGTTCGACGTCAGTTCCTGCTTGACGTTGACGAAGCCGCCGTAGCGTTCCGACGGGGTCAGGAAGTAGTTAAAGGGCGCAAAGTTGAAGCGGGCTGCTGACGTGAAACTGGTAAAGTCGCCGCCGACCAGCGTCGGATCATAGACCGGTCTGCGCCCGATTACCGGCGCGCGCAGCGTCAGTTTCTGGCCGTTGACGTCATAGCGGCCGAGCAAGGGCGCGCTGCTGCACCCGCCAATCGGATCGGTGCAGCTCGTCTGGCCCGGATTGGGGAATTGCGAGATGGCGCGATCGCGGGTGCGCACCGCGTCCTGCTTGACGTAATTGCCACCGAACACGATGCTGGTCGTCGACCGCTTGATGCCATAGCTGACGTTGTAATCCTGGGTGTGGCCGTCGCCTTGGCGGAACGTTCCGAATTGAGCCGAAGCCTGCAGGCCCTTCTGGCTCGATTTGGTGATGATGTTGACCACGCCGGCCAGCGCGTCCGACCCGTAGAGCGGCGACTGCCCCGACTGCAAGACTTCGATCCGCTCAATCAGGTTGGACGGAATGGTGTTGAGGTCGACGGTCGAGGGAATGCCGCTCGCGCTCGCGCCGTTGACGAAGCGCAGGCCATCGACCAGCACCAGCGTGCGCTTAGCGCCGAGGTAGCGCAGGTCGATTTCGGCCGAACCGGCCCCAACGCCGCCGCCGTCCGGCGGATTGCCGATGTTGCCGCTGTTGTTGACCTTAGTGTTCAGGCCGCCTGCCGCGCTGGGGAGCCGCTGGAGGATATCCGCGACCGAAGAAAGGCCGGTCTTGGCGAGCGCTTCCTGGTCGAGCGTGATGACCGGCGAATCCTGATTAAGCGGATCGCGGCGGATACGCGAGCCGGTGACGATGATCTCGCCGCCGGCGGTCGACTGGTCGGACACCGCGGCGGGGGTCGTGGTCGACGAAGGCAGCGGAAGCACACTCTGCGCGCCGGCGGTCGTGGCGGTGATGATCGCGGCGAGCGACGCGGTCGCGCGGAGCGCGGTCGTTAGTTTGGTCATAAGATCCCCCTTGGTAGTGGAACGCTTTTGCGCCTTACTTGTGTAAAGCTAGCTTGGCGGGAGGCGACATTACAGGCCCGGTGTCGATCGGCCGACACAATCGAGCGCAACTGTCGCGCAAATGTTACAGTTACGAGAGGGGCGCAGGATGGGCGAGATAGGCGAGCCGGCGGACTTCGCGGCGGCCGCGGGTGACGGTGTCGAGGATAAGCCCGGCGAACAGGCACAGCGTTGCGACGATGCCGAGCCCGGTGATGAGGATCGCGGTGGGCACGCGGGGCACGAGGCCGGAGGCAAGGTAGGTCATCACAAGCGGGACCGCGAGGACCAGGCCGAGGAGGAGCAAGGCGAAGCCGATGGCGCCGTAGAACAGCACCGGGCGCTCGACGCGGTAGAGAGTGACAATCGTCTTGAGGATTTTCCAGCCGTCGCGATAGGTTGATAGCTTCGATGCCGAACCCTCTGGCCGCGCAGCATAGTTCGTCTCTATCTCGCCGACGGGCATCTTGAGTTCGAGCGCGTGGACGCTGATCTCGGTTTCGATTTCGAACCCTGCGGAGAGCACTGGGAAGCTCTTCACGAACCGGCGCGAGAAAACGCGGTAACCCGAAAAGATGTCCGTGAAGCTGCGCCCGAACAGGCCGGCGAGAAGACCCGTGAAGAGCTTGTTCCCGAGCAAATGTCCGCCGCGATAGGCCTCGGTACGCTCATGCTTCCGCGTTCCGACGACCATGTCGAGCTGCTCGGCGAGCAGCATCGCGACCATCGGCGGGGCGGCGGCGGGATCATAGGTCAGGTCGCCGTCGGCCATGATGTAGACGTCGGCGTCGACGTCGGCGAACATCCGTCGGACGACGTTGCCCTTGCCTTGGCTGCGCTCGGCGCGGACGACCGCCCCGGCCCCGCGCGCAAAGTCGACCGTGCGATCGCTGCTGTTGTTGTCGTAAACGAAGATCGTCGCGCCGGGTAGCGCGGCGCGGAAGCCGGCAACCGTCCGCTCGATCGCCGCTTCCTCATTGAAGCACGGCAGCAGCACGGCAATTCGCGGTTCACTGGCCATGCTTCCCCCTGCCCGCCGATCTTGACTGAAGCCTCCTAGGCCTTCTTTGTAACGGGTTTCTTAACCGCGGGCTTGGCTCCGGCGGCATCCTTGACCGGCTTGGCAGCCTTGGGCTTGGCGTCGGCGGGAGTGATTGCCGCTTCGGGCGCGGGCTCGGCCCTGGCCGCCTTGGCCTTGACCGGAGCCTTGGCGGGCTTCGCGGGGGCAGCTTCCACTTCAGCGGGAGCCGCTTCAGTCTTTGCTGCCTTGGGCTTGCCAGCCTTCTTCGCCGGCTTAGTCGGCTCCGCTGCGTGGTCGTGGCCGCAATTCGGGCCGTGGACATGGCCTTCCTCGCTCTCGAGATCGGCCTCGATTTCGGCGCGGGTCACGGCACGGTCGCTGATTTCGGCCTTTTCGAACAGATAGTCGACGACCTTGTCCTCGTAGAGCGGCGCGCGCAACTGGGCGGCGGCCATCGGGTCCTGCTGGACATATTGGATGAACCGCTCGCGATCCTTGGGCTGATATTGCGCCGCGGCCTGGCCGATCAGCCGGTTCATCTCCTGTTGGCTGATCTCGATGCCATTCTTGGCGCCGATTTCGGCCAAGAGCAGTCCGAGGCGTACGCGACGCTCGGCGATCTTGCGATAATCGTCGGCCTCAGCCTCGATTTCGGCGAGCGCAATTGCTTGGTCGTCCTCATGCTCGGCTTCGTGGCGAAGCTGCGCCATGATGTTGCTGTACTCGGCCTCAACCATCGACGGCGGAACGTCGAAATCGTGACTGCTGGCAAGCTGGTCGAGCAGCTTGCGCTTCATGTGGGTGCGGGTGAGGCCATTGAGCTCCTGCTGCTGCTGATCGCGGATCAGTTTCTTCAACTGATCGAGACTCTCGAGCCCGAGCGTCTTGGCAAAGTCATCGTCCAGCTTGGCCTCGCCCGAGGTCTTCACCTCGGTCGCGGTGACCGCGAAGG
>JANMWM010000088.1:0-4442 GCA_031394005.1 Sphingomonas sp. | reverse complement strand
CTCAAGCAGGAGTTCGTCGCCGCGGCGCCCAACCGCGTCTGGCTCGCCGACATCACTTACATCGCGACCGGCAAGGGATGGCTTGGCTTTGGCATGATGCCCCGCATCATGCGCCGCCTGCGCTATCTCGCCGCCATACTCGACCTGGCGACCCGCAAGATCGTCGGCTGGTCGATGCGCGACCATATGCGTACCGAGCTGCCACTGGCCGCGTTGATGATGGCCGCGCAGCGGCAACGACCGGCAAAAGGCCTCATCTGTCATTCCGACCGCGGCAGCCAATACGCATCCGAGGCGTACGGCAAGCAAATCGCCGCGCTGAAAGCAAAACCGTCGATGAGCCGAACGGCTTGCTGCTACGATAATGCCTCAATGGAAAGCTTCTTCCATACCCTCAAGGTCGAACTCGCCCACCAACAACGATGGTCGACCCGCGAGGATGCCAAGCGCGATCTGTTCGCGTATATCTAAAGGCTATTATAACCGGCGGCGGATCCACTCCGCTCTCGGATACAGGACCCCGCAACAGGCCGAACGACAAATGGCCTAAACCCGTGTCCACCTGAGCGGGGCATCATCAGCTGCTGCGGCGGCATATGGTGGACATTGTCGCGCAGCCCCGCCGTGACCTGTGTCAGCTCGAGCGGAAGGAAATTGCCGGCATCCATCGAGATCATCTGGCCAAGCTTCATTGCCGCCCCGCGCAAATGCGACAGACGATCGGCGAGCTGGCCGATATTGCCGGGGGTAAGGAGCAGGTCGCTCACTCGTGACCGCTCGTCCGCTGCCAGTCGCCTGGCAGCCTCGGCTAGCGTGTCCCCGCCGACCCCGGCGGCGAGTCGTCCGAATTGGCCGAAGCGCGATACGCGCCCGCTGGGAACTGCGCGCTGGCGTGGCTCGGTGGAATCGTCGCTCACCAGCCAGTGCTTCCGGGGACGCCCTTGAACGGCCCGGCGAGGTCGGGGGTGATCCAGCCCCCGTAGAAAGTGCCGGGCTGCGGGACCAGCGTTTTGCCGTCAATCGAGCGATCGAACGGAGCAGCGTAGAAGGCGACGTGGTCGCGTAACATCGCAAATGGCGGTGTGGGGTCGGATAGCTCCAGCCGACGCGCGGCAGGACGAGGTCGCCAACGACGACGTCCCAGTAGAGCGCCGCTCCCTTCCACTCGCAGAACGCGGCACCACGCGCACCGCGAAGCACCCCCGGCGCAATCGAATCGGGCGGGATATAGTAGCTCGGCGGGTGGCTGGTCTCGAGAGTATGGATACTCGATCGAGTGTCGGCGATGATGTGCCCCGCATGCTCGACCATGATAGGCGCGAAGCAGCGCTCGGCGATTGCCGGGCGCGGGAAGTCCCACACGCTCCGCTGCCCCGGGCCGACCGGGTCGGACCTTGGCTTCACGTTCCGCGCTCCTCGACGAGAGCCTGCTGGAAGTTGCGGACGGAAGCGGAGGAAGAGCGGATAGAGACGCTCCAATTGTGCCCGCAGCCACGACCAACGCGCCGCCAAGTCGAACGGCTGCAGTAGTACAGTCTCGCGGCCGCACGGGAGGCAGCCACCATCGTGCCAGACAATCAGTTTGATCATACGAATGTTCTGCTAGCTTCGAACAGTCCCGCCGCTTTGGCATCTGCCAATTTTGAACCCTGATCTTAATCGATACAGCGTTTAGCCAGCATCCGGCCGGACAGCAACGCGCACTCGACGCGCGGACCAAGCAGCCAGTCTCCGCAGACACCAAGTCCGATGGTTTGGTTCCACAAAGCGCCGTCGCCAGTTCCTGCTGAAAGTGCATAGCGCCAGCGATGCGAGACAGCGGCGACCGGATGGGGAAGCGGGCAACCCAACGCGTCAGAAAGAGCCGCGCAAAGCATCGCTGAAATGTGTTTCGGTGATTCCTCCAGATGCGCAAGGGACCAGGTCCCGTTGGCATGTACAACCCACGCCTCGGGTCCCCGGCGACCAGGCTTCGCGCTGTTGCGGGCTGCCCAACTGATGGCCCCCCGATTGCGGATCATCATGGGCAGATCGTCCATCGCACGATCGAACACGAACATGCTTGCCCAGCAGGGTTGGGATCGCGACATGAGTGCAATTCGTGCCATGGAGAAATCGTGCAGCGATAGAATGGCGGCTGCCTGTTCGGCCGGGATAGCCAGCACGGCGGCGTCAAACGGTCCAATCTCCCCTGTCTTGCCCATCAGCCACCATTGGTTGTTTTTGCGGGCCATCGCCGTGACCAGATGGCCCCATGTCACGGCATGGGCCGAGGCCATCTGTTTGATGATCGCATTCATCCCGGGAACGCCGATCCATGCATCCGCACCAGCGAGCGGCCATGGCACTGCGATTCCTAGATCGCGCCATGTCGATACTAAGTGCTCGAAACCGGGATCGCGCGCGGTAAAATACTGCGCTCCGTAATCGATCGTCACTTCGCCAAGCGAAGTCTGCAATCGCCGGGTTGACATGCGGCCGCCGGCTCCGCGACCTTTGTCGAACACGGCAACGGAGTGCCCGGCTTGTTTGAGGGCATCAGCGCAACCAAGCCCTGCCATGCCTGCGCCAACGATTGCATACCTCATCGCTGCTCAACAATTTTTCATCAGCGACAAGACTTCCTTGCGACTGTCTGCATTGTCCCGGAAGCAGCCGATCATGCAGCTAGTAACCATTTCGACGCCGTGGGTCTTGACGCCGCGCCCGGTCATGCAGCCGTGCTGTGCTTCGATGATCACGGCAACGCCCTGCGGCCTTAAATTGTCCCAGATCGAGTTGGCGACCTGTGCCGTGAGTCGTTCCTGCACCTGTAGGCGCGAGGCGTAGCCATGCAGAACCCGGGCTAGTTTGGAGATTCCCACTATACGATCAGTCGGCAAATAAGCGATCGAAGCCGTGCCGATGATCGGTGCCATATGGTGTTCGCAATGCGATTGAAACGGAATGTTCTTCAGCAGTACGATTCCGTTATAGCCGCCGACCTCGTCGAAGGTTCTGGAAAGGTGAAGACCCGGATCTTCCTGATAGCCCCGACAATATTCGCGCCACGCGCGGGCGACGCGCTTGGGTGTATCAGCAAGTCCCTCTCGGTCGGGATCGTCGCCGGCCCAGCGGATCAGGTTACGAATCGATTCCTTTATTTCATCGGGAACGAAGACCTTGCCCTCACCCAGATCAAATTCACAGTTGCTCGTTAAGTTGTTCATTGTCGCGTCCCTTTCCAACGTTCCCAATTCTGTTCAACGCTGGCTGGCTAGCGCACCAAACAGCGCGACCAAAAGAATGGCCACGCCCTGAAAAAGAACCCGCTGGGTCATCATCCGATTATGCTGCACACCAACGGCCTCGCGAGCCACATTTCCATTTTGGCGGATTAGCTCCGCGGCGCGGAAGAAAGCACTTAATCCCCTGATCAGAGCGGTCGCTGCCGCAATCGCGAAGCCACCGATGAAAACGATCAAAAGAAGGGTCATAATGGGAACTCTCGGGAAATCTTCACGGAAGACGTCAAGGCGTGGCCAAATGGGAGTTGAGCATTTCTCTCTTCAGCAATGGCACCGGAAAGCCAACATGGCTAAAGGGGCACTTCACCTGCGATCAACGATCAGCTCGACGGAAATTGGCCATGACACTCAGTTCGATGATCGCGACTAGTCCTATCGCGGCCGTCATCAGCAACCCGCGATTGCCGGACAATCCGATTGTCGAATGCAACGATGCGTTTGTGGCGCTAACAGGTTACCGAAGCGAAGAAATCATAGGCCACAATTGCCGCTTCCTGACAGGCGCTCGCACCGAACCGTGGCTGATCGAGATGTTGCGTAACGGTATTCGCCGCCGCCAGCCAGTGATGGTCGAAATCTTGAACTACAAGAAGGATGGAACGCCGTTCCGCAATGCGGTGATGGTTGCTCCGATTTTCGATATTGAGGGTGAACTAGAGTATTTTCTTGGGTCACAGGTCGAAATTGCCGAAGATATTGCGCGAGCGAATGATGCTCGGCGCCAGGCGGCCTTTGATCGCATAGTAGCACTAAGCCGCCGCCAGCGCGAAGTTCTGCTGCAATTGGCTGCGGGCAAGCTTAACAAGCAGATAGCCTATGAATTGGGCCTCAGCGAGCGGACGGTAAAAATGCACCGCGCGGCGGTTTTTACATCGCTAGGGGTAAAGACGAGCGCCGACGCCATCCGTCTGGCGATTGAGGCCGGTTACTAAGTCCGAACGCATCACCTGCTCAACAAATCAGGTTTTGGCTGACTATCCCTTTCGGCCAAGTCTGCATTTTCTCGGGAAGTGCTGTAGGTTATGCAACTGGTGTCATTCAGAATAAAGGCGGCTCGGGAAATTTGGACAGCGGGATGAGTGGATTGCGGGCCTGAAGGCAGCTAGAATGGCTGCGAGCAGGAGGTAAGATGAGCAAGCGACCACGCCGGAACCC
>JANMWM010000086.1:0-5087 GCA_031394005.1 Sphingomonas sp. | reverse complement strand
GGACAAGTTCAAGGCCAAGGAAGGCATCGACCTGAAAACCGACCGGCTCGCGCTACAGCGGCTCAAGGAAGCCGCCGAGAAGGCCAAGATCGAGCTGTCCTCGGCGCAGACGACCGAAATCAACCAGCCGTTCATTACCGCGCGGATGGAGGGCGGCCAGACGACCCCGCTCCACCTCGTCGAGACGATCACGCGCGCCGACCTCGAGAAGCTGGTTGCCGACCTTATCAACCGCACGCTCGAGCCATGCCGCAAGGCGATCAAGGATGCCGGAATCGACGCCAAGGCGATCGACGAGGTCGTGCTGGTCGGCGGCATGACGCGCATGCCGCGGGTTCGTGAAGTGGTGAAGGAGTTCTTTAACAAGGAACCGCACACGGGCGTCAACCCCGACGAGGTCGTCGCAATGGGCGCGGCGATTCAGGCGGGCGTGCTCCAAGGCGACGTCAAGGACGTGCTGTTGCTCGACGTGACGCCACTGAGCCTCGGCATCGAGACGCTGGGCGGGGTGTTTACGCGGATGATCGACCGCAACACCACTATCCCGACCAAGAAGTCGCAGACCTTCTCGACGGCCGACGACAACCAGAACGCGGTCACCATCCGCGTCTTCCAGGGCGAGCGCGAAATGGCCGCGGACAACAAGGTGCTCGGCCAGTTCGACCTTGTCGGTATCCCCCCGGCGCCGCGCGGCGTGCCTCAGATCGAGGTTACGTTCGACATCGATGCCAACGGAATCGTTAATGTTTCGGCTAAGGACAAGGGCACCGGCAAGGAGCAGCAAATCCGCATCCAGGCGTCAGGTGGGCTCAAGGACGAAGATATCGAGAAGATGGTCAAGGAAGCCGAGCAGTTCTCCGAGGAAGACAAGAAGCGCCGTGCCGGGGCCGAGGCGAAGAACCAGGCTGAGAGCCTGATCCATTCGACCGAGGCGCAGCTGAAGGAACATGGTGACAAGGTCTCGGGCGACGTCAAGGCCGAGATCGAGACCGCGCTGGTCGAGGCGAAGACCGCGGTCGAGGGCGGCGATGCAGCGACGATGACCGCGAAGACTGAAGCGCTCACGCAGGCGGCGATGAAGCTTGGCCAGGCGATCTATGAGCAAGCCCAAGCGGCGGGTGGAGCGGATGCGTCGGCTGGGGCGGAAGCCGCCGCCGCCGAGGCCAAGCCTGCGGAGGACGATGTCGTCGATGCCGAATTTTCGGAAGTCGACGAAGAACCCAAGGCCTAATCATGATCGAACGCACCGCTCCGGCTAATCCCGGAGCGGCGTGCTTCGCGAAGGACGATCATGGTTGAAACCGACTTTTACGAGCTGCTCGAGGTCGAGCGGACCGCCGACGACAAGGCGATCAAGGCGTCCTATCGCCGCTTGGCGATGGAATGCCATCCCGATCGCCATGGCGGCTGCACCGACAAGGAAACGCACTTCAAGGCGATCAGCGAGGCGTATGATTGCCTCAAGGATCCGCAGAAGCGCGCCGCCTATGATCGCTTCGGCAAGGCGGCGTTCCAGAACGGCGGTGCGGGCGGCGGCTTCGGCGGGCAGGGCGCGGGGTTCGAAGGCTTCTCCGACATTTTCTCGTCGATCTTCGGCGAGTTCACCGATCCGCGCGCCCAGCGGGCCAATGCCGCGCGCGGGGCCGACCTGCGCTACGACCTTGAACTGAGCCTCGAGGAAGCCTTTGCAGGCGTCGAGAAAGTGCTGACGATCGAGGCGCTGGCGAAGTGCGAGCCGTGCGCCGGGCGGGGGTCGAAGGGCCATGCGGCGGCTCAGACCTGCCCGACCTGTGGCGGCGCGGGCAAGGTCCGTGCGCAGCAGGGCTTCTTCGTCGTCGAGCGCGGCTGCCCGCAGTGCCAGGGTTCGGGGCAAGTCGTCGCCGACCCGTGTCCGGCGTGCGGCGGCGAGGGGCGCGCGCTCAGGCAGCGCAAGATTTCGGTCAACATCCCCTATGGTGTCGACGACGGCACGCGGATCCGCGTGGCAGGCGAGGGGGAAGCGGGCATTCGCGGCGCTGCGCCGGGGGATTTGTACTTGTTCGTCCATATGAAGCGGCACGCCTATTTCAGCCGCGAGGGCACGACGCTGATAACCGAATGCCCGGTTAGTTTCACCACCGCCGCACTTGGCGGGACGATCGAAGTTCCCGGAGTCGACGGCGCGCGGATTGAGATCAGGATCCCGACGGGTACCCAGTCGGGCGAGACGCTGCGCCAGCGCGGCGCGGGGATGAGCGTGCTCAACGGCCGCGGGCGAGGCGATCTCGTGACGCGGATTCTAGTCGAAACTCCGACGAAGATGTCAAAGGAGCAGCGCACTCTGCTTGAACAGTTCCGGAGCACCGAAACCGGCGACGAATGCCCGGCGAGCCGCAGCTTCTTCGGGCGGATCAAGGAATATTTCGACGGCTAAAGCCTCTTTCAGCCAAACTGTTGTCGAACCAGCGGAGTCAAACAGGCCCTAGTTCGAAATCGCGCGTGCTCGGCGCTCGATCTCGACGGTTTCCTTCATGTCGCGAACCTCGAGCCGCATCGAGAACATCTGGGCGAAGAGCTCGGCGACCGAGCGGCGTTCAAAGCTCGGGCAGCGCGGGCTGGAGTGATGACAGGCGACCAGGCCCCACGGCTCGCCATCGACGATGATCGATATCGACATCGCGGCGCGCGCGTCCATGCCGCGAAGAGTTTCGATGCGGTTGGGCGCGGGTGAGCGCAGGACCGCCAGCGACAGGTCGAGCAGCTTACCATGCTCATCGAGGTTGGGAACGATCGGCACTGGCGCCGCATCGATGTCGGTGATCACCCGAAGCAGGCTGCGCTTTGCGAACTCGCGCGCTTGCCGGGGGAGGTCGCGCGGTGGGTAATGAAGCCCGAGGAGGCTGCCCTTGCCGCTCTTGGCGCTTTCGGCGACGATCTCGCCCGAGCCGTCGGGGGCGAAGCGAATGATCATTACCCGATCGAAGCCGGTCAGCGCGCGGACCTGGCGCGCGCCCTCGTTGAAGAAGTTGGCCATGTTTTGCGCCTGGTCGAGCCGGCCGAGCATTCCGAGGACGGTGCCGCTGGCATCGCCATAATGCTGTTCGGTCGAGGGCTCGGCCTCGACGATGACTTGTTCCCCACTCATGTGCAGCGCGACGTCGAACATGCGCTTGTCGCCGAGCAGCGCGCAGCGGAACAATCGCTCGACCGTGTGGGCGTCGCGAAGCAGCGCGAGGCGGTTGCGCAGCGCATGGACCGCGTCGGGGCAGAGAAGCCAATTGACGTGATGGCCGATGATCTCGTCGGTCGACTTGGCGACGAACTCGGCAATGTTAGCCGAGACGCGGACGATCATCCAGTCGCTCGACAGCGCGATGAGAAAGCCGATCGGCTGGATCGCACCGGGGTCAATGGCTGGTGGTTCGCTCACGTTCCGGGCGTGCCGAACACGCGATCGAAGATGACGTCGATGCGCTTTAGATGATAGCCGAGGTCGAACAATTGCTCGAGCTCGGCGGGCGGGATCCTGTCGCTGACCTCGGGGTCGTCCTTGAGCAGCTGGAGGAGCGATAGTGCCCCGTCCGATTGCCACACCTTCATCGCGTTGCGCTGGACGAGGGCATAGCTGTCCTCGCGGCTCATCCCGGCCTGGGTGAGTGCGAGGAGGACGCGCTGGGAGTGGATGAGGCCACCCATGCGGTCGAGGTTCTTCTGCATCCGCTCGGGATAAACGAGCAATTTGTCGATCACGGCCGTGAGCCGGGCGAGCGCGAAGTCGAGGGTGATGGTAGCGTCGGGGCCGATGAACCGCTCGACCGACGAGTGGGAGATGTCGCGCTCGTGCCACAGCGCGACGTTTTCCATCGCCGGGACGACCGCGGAACGGACGACGCGGGCGAGTCCGGTGAGGTTTTCGGTCAGCACCGGATTGCGCTTGTGCGGCATCGCCGATGAGCCTTTTTGCCCGGGGGCGAAATATTCCTCGGCCTCGAGCACTTCGGTGCGCTGGAGATGGCGGATTTCGACCGCGAACCGCTCGACCGAGGAGGCGATCACGCCGAGCGTGGCGAAGAACATGGCGTGGCGATCACGCGGGATGACCTGCGTCGAGGTCGGCTCGACGGCGAGGCCAAGTTCCCTGGCGACATGCGCCTCAATGCGCGGATCGACGTTGGCGAAGGTCCCGACCGCGCCCGAAATGGCGCAGGTCGCGATGTCGGCGCGCGCGGCTTCGAGGCGGACGCGGTTGCGGGCGAACTCGGCGTGCGCCTGAGCAAGCTTGAGACCGAAGGTGACCGGCTCGGCGTGGATGCCGTGACTGCGGCCGATGGTCGGGGTCATCTTGTACTCGAACGCGCGGCGCTTGAGCACCGCGAGCAGCTCGTCGAGGTCGGCGAGGAGGATGTCGGTGGCCTGGGTCAGTTGGACCGACAGGCTGGTGTCGAGCACATCGGAACTCGTCATGCCCTGGTGGAGCCAGCGCGCCTCGGGGCCCAACTGCTGACCGGCCCAAGTGAGGAAGGCGATGACGTCATGCTTCGTGACCGCCTCAATCGCGTCGATCGCGGGCACGTCGATCTCGCCAAGCACATTGGCATCGTAGGCGGCGCGGATGGTCCGCGCGTCCGCGGCCGGAATCGTCCCGATCTCGCCCATCGCCTCGGCGGCAAACACCTCGATCGCGAACCAGATGCAATAGCGGTTTTCGGATGACCAGATGGCGGTCATGGCGGGGCGGGAATAGCGGGGAACCATGGCTCGCGCCTAGCAGGGGGGCGGACGCGGTTCAATTCGGGCGGATGCTGAAGGGTCAGTCCAAAGTCAGCCCCTCGTCGCCTGTCCGGGAGGTCGGTCGGGCCCCGCGAATGTTCACATTATTCTCACTGACCGGCGTGTGCGGTAAGCGGAATTCCGGGCAAGGATAAAGAGCGACCGCGAACGACTAGCGGTGTGAATCTGTCTCACAATCGGGGGTGCTGAAGGACAGGAAAATCGACGACATCCGCCATCAGTGGAGACTGTGTGAAAACCTGCGTTCTGCAGCCAAACGCGCAATCCCTTCCGCAAACGGCAAAACACGCTTTCGATAATTTCAATGGCTTAGGAAT
>JANMWM010000070.1:0-3928 GCA_031394005.1 Sphingomonas sp. | reverse complement strand
AGCAGTGTCTTGCCGCGGCCGTTGATAAGTGTCGCACCTGCCGGGGCGTGAAGCGAGCCGCCGGCTCCGACCGCCGCGACCTTCCCGTCGGCGACCAGCACGGCGCGATCAGCGAGGTAGCGCCCGGCAACCGCGTCGAACAGTTTTACATGGTCGAACAGCGTCGGCGCGCGGTGCGCCGGGTTAAGAAAATGGTGCGCGACGTCGCGAAGAAGTCCCTCGGTTGTTTTTTCTTGAATGGCCTTAAGTTTAGGTCCCAGCGCTTCATCCCCAGCCGGAAGTAGCGATATTTGCCCCGCATTTCCGAAGAAATGATTGGCACTGTCAAGCCAGACCGGAGACGGCGCGAAACTCGTTCCTTCGACGAACGCCAGCTTGAGAATTTTCGGTCCGCCGGGCGCATCGATCGTCAGTGGCTGGCCGATGCGAATTCGGGCATGCCCGCCCGGCAGTAGGTCGATACCTTTGTCTCCCGCCGCAACAAGCGCAGCGATGTCCTGCTCGCCAGCCAGCCAAGGACCGCCATAGGTATTATAGCGTTTTGCCCCAAGCGGCGCCGATCCACTGTCGACTGCAGTCTTCCATGTGGTGAGACCTTTGGCGTCGACCTCGTAATCCTCGGTCGCATCGCCATTGTCGGTGAAGCCGCGGATTGCGATCCGGGTTGGACGCCCGTCGGCGCCCTCCGTCACGATCTCGTCGTCCTCTGTAATCCAGCCGCGTATCGACATCGACATTCGGTAGGCGGTGCGACCATCGGCAAGCGACCACGACCAGACGTCGCCATGCTTCCCGGCGATCGAACTTATGGTGAAGTGGCGCGCTCCGGCCGGAGCGACCATGAGCTGTTCTTTGGTCGCGGAAGCTGCCAGCACCGCGACGGGCGCGACGGCGAGGCCGAGGGCGAGAAGCAGGCGTGATTTGGAAATGTATTTTCCCCCGAGCGATCGATTTAAAGCATGTCTGCGGCGAACTGCGCAAACCGGCAAGTGCTGATGTGGATGCGTGATTCGGGACTGGCGGGAAGCCGGACCTTGGTTCATTAGAGCCTAACCGCTTTATGTTTCGATGGCATGAGCCATTTGCGCGCACGATCGTTGAACGGGTAACCGCCATTTTTCAGTGTGCCTAACACACGGTTGAGAGGCAGAAAATCAGGCTCTGCGAGCCGACGCAACTATGCAGCGCAAATCGGCGATGGGCGGAAGAGGAAAAAGACATGCTGAAGCAAGCAATCGAGGATCTGAAATCCGATATCGCCATTCGATCGACCTACGACAACTATATCGGCGGCGAATGGGTTCCCCCGGTTAAAGGACAGTATTTCGACAATCCCTCGCCGATTACCGGCAAAACCATTTGCCGCATCGCGCGCGGTACGGCCGAGGACATCGAACTCGCGCTCGACGCAGCGCACAAAGCTAAGGATAGCTGGGGCAAGACCGCACCGGCAGAGCGCGCTGTCATCCTCAACAAGATTGCCGATCGGATGGAGCAGCGACTCTCGATCCTCGCGCTGGTCGAGACTATCGACAATGGCAAGCCGATCCGCGAAACGACCGTCGCCGATATGCCGTTGGCGATCGACCATATCCGGTATTTTGCAGGCTGCATCCGCGCCCAGGAAGGCTCAATTAGCGAGATAGACAATGACACCGTCGCTTACCATTTTCACGAGCCGCTCGGCGTCGTCGGTCAGATAATCCCGTGGAACTTCCCGATCCTGATGGCGATCTGGAAGCTCGCACCAGCGCTCGCCGCAGGCAATTGCGTTGTCTTGAAGCCTGCCGAGCAGACGCCGATGTCAATCATGGTGCTCATGGACATCGTTGGCGACTTGCTGCCGCCGGGCGTGCTCAACGTTGTCAACGGCTTCGGCATCGAGGCGGGCAAGCCGCTCGCGCAGAACAAGCGGATCGCCAAGATCGCCTTTACCGGCGAGACCACAACAGGTCGCTTGATCATGCAATATGCCACCGAAAACCTCATCCCGGTGACGCTCGAGCTTGGCGGCAAGTCGCCTAACATCTTCTTCGCCGACGTGATGGACGCCGACGACGATTATTTCGATAAGTGCCTCGAGGGCTTCGCGATGTTCGCGCTCAACCAGGGCGAAGTGTGCACCTGCCCGAGCCGGGCGCTGGTTGAGGAGTCAATCTACGAGAAGTTTATGGAGCGCGCGATCGAGCGGGTCGAGGCAATCAAGATGGGCAACCCCCTGGAAGCCTCGACGATGATTGGAGCGCAGGCCTCGAACGACCAGCTCGAGAAGATTTTGAGTTACATCGACATCGGCAAGGCCGAAGGCGCCAAAGTGCTCACCGGCGGCAACCGAAAGCAGCATGACGGTGAATTTTCCGAAGGCTATTACGTTGAGCCGACGATCCTCGAGGGTCACAACAAAATGCGCGTGTTCCAGGAGGAAATCTTTGGGCCCGTGCTTGCGGTAACAACTTTCAAGGACGAAGCCGAAGCACTCGAGATCGCCAATGACACACTTTACGGCCTCGGCGCTGGCGTGTGGACCCGCAATGGCACCCGTGCCTATCGCTTCGGGCGCAATATTCAGGCCGGTCGCGTGTGGACCAACTGCTATCATGCCTATCCGGCACACTCGGCATTTGGTGGCTACAAGCAATCGGGCATCGGTCGCGAGAACCACAAGATGATGCTGGATCATTACCAGCAGACTAAGAATTTACTGGTCAGCTACAGCGCCAAGCCGCTGGGCTTTTTCTGATCGAGGGCGGGGCGGCCTCCTCGCAACCAGCGAGCGGTGACCAGATGGCACCGCCGCGCGTCTTGGCGACCGAAGCAGCGATCGCGCTGATGGAGAAGCTAGCCGCCCAACATGGCCCTCTGATGTTCCACCAGTCGGGCGGCTGCTGCGACGGCAGCGCGCCGATGTGTTATCCCGACGGTGAGTTCCGAGTTGGCGGGCAGGACGTGCTACTCGGCAATGTCGGCGCCTCTATCCCTGTATGGATCGGCGCATCGCAATTCGTATATTGGCGGCATACGCAGATTATCATCGACATCGTCCCTGGCCGCGGCGCGGGCTTCTCACTCGAGGGGCCCGAAGGGATGCGCTTTATAGTCCGGAGTCGTATTTTTTCAGACGTCGAAACACGTGAGCTTGCCGCTCTAGGGGAGCCGCAGCGTGGCGGCTAGATAGGCTCGAGTTTATGCACTAGCCGGAGCGAAAGGTCGGCCATCATGGCGAACTACATGGTCAACCTGGCAGGGACCCGGCACCGGTTCAACGGACTGGTGGACCTCCTCGCGAAGGCGAGCCCGCTTTGTTCAGGAGACCAACTGGCGGGCATCGCGGCCGAAAGCGCTGAACATCGGGTCACGGCCCAATGGACTCTGGCGTACTTGCCGCTGACTGTTTTTCTCGAGGATCCCGTTGTCCCCCCCGAGCGGGACGAAGTCACGAGGCTCATCCAAGACAACTTTGACGCCGAGGCTTTTGCAGCGATCCGTCACCTCACCGTTGGAGGATTTCGCGAATGGTTGCTCGACGACCGTACCGACGCAGTCCGCGTCGCGGCGGCAGTAACAGGGATTGCGCCCGAAATAGTGGCCGCTGTAACGAAGCTCATGCGACACCAGGACCTGGTATCGGTTGCGCGGCGTCTGCGAGTGATTACCCGTTTTCGCAACATACTCGGTCCGCCGGGTCGCTTCTCGTCCCGACTCCAACCAAACCATTCGACCGACGATCCCGCCGGAATCGAGGCTTCACTTGTCGATAGGCTACTGCTCGGATCTGGCGATGCGGTAATCGGCATGAATCCTGCGGGCGACGGGCATGAGGCGCTGCGCTCTATTCTTGACCTGCTCGACGAGGCTGCGGGCCTCGCGGGACTGAGGATAATACATTTTACCGCTGCCTTCTCTGCCGGTCGGATCGTGTCATACTCTG
>JANMWM010000264.1:0-1795 GCA_031394005.1 Sphingomonas sp. | reverse complement strand
ATTATCGCAAGTTCCGCCTGTCGCGGATCATGCTCCGGGAAATGGGCAACAAGGGCCTGATTCCCGGTCTCACCAAGTCGAGCTGGTAAGGGCTTTTAGATGCCGATGACCGATCCGCTGGGTGACATGCTCACCCGCATCCGCAACGGACAGCAGGCGCGCAAGGATTCGATCCTGACGCCGGCGTCCAAGCTGCGTAGCAACGTCCTAGACGTGCTCCAGCGCGAAGGCTATATTCGTGGCTATTCCGAGGAAGCTGTCGCCGGCCAGAAGGGCCTGCGCATCGAACTCAAATACTTCGAGGGCCAGCCCGCGATCCAGCATCTTGCTAGGGTCTCGAAGCCAGGTCGCCGGGTCTATTCGGGGAGTGCGGAATTGCCGCGTATCCGCAACGGGCTCGGTATGACGATCGTCTCGACGCCGCGTGGCGTGCTTTCGGATGCCGAAGCACGCGACCAGAATGTCGGCGGCGAAGTCCTCGCGGAGGTGTTCTAAAATGTCCCGTATTGGCAAGAAACCCGTCGCCATGCCGAGCGGTGTGACGGCTTCGACCGAAGGGCAAACGCTAACCGTCAAGGGGCCCAAAGGCAGCCTGTCGATGGCGATGCTCGACGATCTCGTCGCCTACCAGATCGAGGACGACAAGATCAGCGTCACTCCGCTTGTCCAGGCGCAGCGCAACCGCGCCGCATGGGGTATGCAGCGTACGCTTGTCCAGAACCTGATCACCGGCGTCACCGAGGGCTTTACCAAGGTGCTCGAGATCACCGGCGTCGGCTATCGCGCAAATGCTCAGGGCAAGAACCTCAAGCTGCAGCTCGGCTACAGCCATGACGTCAACTACGCGATCCCCGACGGCATCGACGTGAAGACCCCTGACACGACTACGGTCGAAATCAGCGGGATTGACCGTCAGCAGGTCGGTCAGGTTGCCGCCGAAATCCGTCGCTGGCGCAAACCCGAGCCGTACAAGGGCAAGGGCATTAAGTATCGCGGCGAGTTCATCTTCCGCAAAGAAGGCAAGAAGAAGTAAGCCATGGTCAAAATGTCTCTCTTCGATCGCCGCCGCCGTCGCGTGCGCACTGCACTCAAGGCGCGCGCCTCGGGCAAGCCCCGCCTGTCTGTTCATCGCTCGGGTCGCCATATCTATGCGCAGGTCATCGACGACGCCGCCGGCAAGACGCTGGCGTCGGCTTCGAGCCTCGACAAGGATCTGCGGGGCACGACCGGTGCGACCACCGATAGCGCCGCGACGGTCGGCAAGACGCTCGCCGGGCGCGCCAAGGAGGCCGGCGTCAGCCGTGTCGTCTTCGATCGCGGTGGCTTCCTGTTTCACGGCCGGGTGAAAGCCCTCGCCGATGCCGCCCGTGAAGGCGGATTGGAGTTCTAAATGGCTGACGAGATCGAAACCCCGCAGGTTGCCCACGCTTCTGCAGCGCCCGAAGCGGCCGCTCCCGATGCTCCCCCCGTCGATACGCGCCCCCCTCGCGGTGGCCGTGGTCGTGGCGGCCCCGGTGGCGGTCGCGACAATCGTGGCGGTGGCGCCAATCGTGGCGGTCGTCGTGACGACAAGCGCGGCAGCAACCGCGGCGGTGACGATGGCGGCGAAGAGCTGATCGAGAAGCTGGTCCACATCAATCGCGTTTCGAAAACTGTCAAGGGCGGCAAGCGCTTCGGCTTTGCTGCGCTGGTCGTTGTCGGTGACGGCAAGGGTCGTGCCGGTTTCGGGCACGGTAAGGCGCGCGAAGTGCCCGAGGCCATCTCCAAGGCGACCGCTGCCGCGAAGAAGGCAATG
>JANMWM010000253.1:0-3303 GCA_031394005.1 Sphingomonas sp. | reverse complement strand
GCTTCGGCGATAGCCTCGGCCTGTTCGAAGGTCAGGCCATCGCTTTCGCTGACCAGCGCGGCGTGGCGGAAGACGATCAGGCCCGAGCCCGACCATAGTTCGAAATGACCGAGCCACAGCTGCTCGTTGATCAGGCCGAGCGTCTCGTAAATTGAGGCGCGTTTCTCAGGGCCGACCTTGATGTCGGGGAAGGCGAGGAACTGGAGCACCTGGTCGTCCTGGCGCCACACGCCACGAAGCTCATATTGCGCCCAGCTGCCGTTCGCGGAGGCGACGATCTCGCCGTTCCCGGTCCGCTCGCAGGCCCAGCCGCGCGCTTCGAAATATTGTTCGAGCACCTCGATCGGCGCGCCATCGTCGCCGTCGTCGTTCTCGGGCTCGTCGGTCAGATCGGCGCTCCGGATTTTGGTTTGGGCTTGGGAGCAGCCTTGGCAGCGGCAGCGGCCTCGAGCGCGGCGATGCGCGCTTCGAGCGTTTGATTGTGGTCGCGCGCGGTGGCGGCCATGGCTTTCACCGCCTCGAATTCGTCGCGGCTGACGAAATCTGCGCCGCCCATTGCTTCGCGGAATTTCTCGCGCATTGAGCTTTCGGCCTCGCGGCCTATGCCCGCAAGGGTGCCGGCGGCGCCGTTCATCATCTTAACGAAATCATCGAACAGGCGATTTTCGGATTGCATCATCTCGCTCCCGTCAGCCCGAGCGGATGCGAATCCGCGCCGGGGTTGAGGCGGCCGGTCTCGTGATTGAGCGCGGTCGCCAGGCACAACCATGCAAGATAGGGAAGCAGGAGCGCCCCCGCCAGTGGTCGCACGCGCCAGAAGCTGACGATCGTCGCGGTAACGAGCGCGCTGGTGAGCAGGATGGTGACGAGCGCGAGGTCGATGCGGTGCGCGCCGAAGAAGATCGGCGACCAGGCGAAGTTGAGGACAAGCTGCACGCCGAACAGGGCAAGGCCGCGCGAGCGCTCGGCAGAGGCGGGCGCGTTCAGCACGACCGCAAGGGCGATGCCCATCATCGTGTAGAGCGTGGTCCACACAACCCCGAACGCCCAGCCGGGGGGCTGGAAGCTGGGCTTGGCGAGGTCGGCGTACCAGCCGTTGGCGAAGCCGCTGTTCGAGACGATGCCCATGACGAAGCCGACGACGACGATCGCGGGGACCGTGATCAGCGCCTTCTTCCACACGCCGCGGTCAGATGATGCTTCACTCGCCATTTGCGCTCTCCTTGATCGCGCCGAGGAGGAATTCGACATTACCCTCGGGCCCGGTGATCGGGCTGGTTTCAACCCCTACAACGCGCCAGCCCTGTGCGGCTACCCAGGCTGAGGCATCGTCGCAGACGCGGCCGTGGATCGCGGGGTCGCGGACCACCCCGCCCTTCCCCACTTCCTCGCGCCCAGCCTCGAATTGGGGTTTCACCAGCGCGACGAGTTTTGCGCCGGGCGACGCAATCGAGAGCGCAGGGCCGAGAACCTTGGCGAGGCCAATGAAGCTCGCGTCGCACACCACGATGTCGATGGGGTCGGGGATGAGGGTGCGGCTGAGCGATTTAGCGTTGGTCTGCTCCATGACGACGACGCGTGGGTCCTGGCGGAGCTTCCACGCGAGCTGGTTGGTGCCGACGTCGACCGCGAAGACCTTGGTGGCACCGCGCGAAAGGAGGACGTCGGTGAAGCCGCCGGTCGAGGAGCCGACGTCGAGCGCGGTGGCACCGGTGACGTCGAACCCGAAATGGGTCAGGCCATGGTCGAGCTTGACGCCGCCGCGCGACACCCACGGGTGGTCGCGGCCCTTGACGGTGAGCGCGGTTTCGTCGGGGAGGAGGTCGCCGGCCTTGGCGACGCGGCGGTCGCCGGCGAAGACGTTGCCCGACAGGATCAGCGATTGGGCGCGGTTCCGGCTTTCGGCGAGACCCTGGGCAACGAGTAACTGGTCGGCGCGAACCTTCAGTGTCGGATCCAGACGAGGTCGCGCTCGAGCCGGCCCATCAGCGCGCGCGCGGGGCTGGTCGGGGGCTCGTCGGAGAGCTGGTGCTCGTCGATCCGCTGGACTCGGGCGTAGAGGTCGCTGCTCGCGGCGATCAGGCGTTTGGCGGCAGGGGGGAGCAGCGCAACGATGCTCTCGTCGGACGCGTTGGCGTGACCGAGGCGGCGCTCGGGACGGCGGCCTTCGTGGCCGGGGATTTCGCCGGTCTCGACCGCGCGCTGGGTCAGCAGCCAGGCGACGATGTGCATCACGCGGGTCGTGACTTTGAGCGATTCGCAGGCAAAGCCGACGCGGGCGAAGGGATCGAGGGTTAGGCGCTCGTCGCGCCCGGCCTCGTCGAAATAGGAGCGCGCTTCGTCCGCCAGCAACATCGCCTCGGTATAGAGCGAGTCAATCAGCCGCGGGGTAATGCGGGCACCCCTTGGGGCGTCGATGTCGGGTTCGCTCAGCTTCATTGCCTTCTCTTGCCATGCCTCATGCGCAGAGGAAACGCCCTTGCGGCCGAGTTTGCACCGCGCGCGGCCGAAAATGTCCCGCCACGGGACCGTGAGTCAGGCAAGGATGTCGGGGATCAGCGCGTCCTCGAGCTGCTGTATCTGGTCCTTGAGACCGAGCTTGCGCTTCTTCATCCGGGCAAGCTCGAGCGGATCGCAATTGCCCGCGCCGCGCATCACGTCGATCTCTGCGTCGAGGCGGCGGTGCTCGGCTTTCAGGACAGCGAGAAGTTCGGTGGGATCGTCGTCGTTCATTAGCCGGGGGGTATAGCGGGCGCGGGGGCGGACGTCATCAGCGGCCACCGGCCCCGGACAGGCGGCGGGTGGATGCGATGGGGCGGGACAAGTCGCTTCGACTGTGGTTTAGTCCTCATCCCCAGCGACTAGCGAAAAGGGATCCTCACCGATGGACAAAGCTCAAGTCGATACGCACATCCAAGCGCTCAACGGCAAGCATGCCGCGATCCAGGCCCGGATCGACGATGAGGAACACCGCCCCCACCCCGATGATACCCGCCTCGCCGAGCTCAAGAAAGCAAAGCTGCGCGTCAAGGACGTGATGCTGGGTCACTAACGCCGAGAATCGCAGAGCAAATTTTCTTAACGGAGACGGGCGGCAACGACCGCCGCCTGCCTTCTGCTGTCCGAAAATCCTGCCGACTGGAAAGCGGTTGGCCGGTTACGTTCAAGCTTAACCCGCGTCTCGCATTCGCGAAAAGAGCGCCACGCTATCTAAGGCGGAGCTGAACCTGTAAAATTCCCTGCTTGCAGCGAATTGTGCAGTTAAAGGCCGTGGCCGAAGCGCTTCTCTTGAGCGCTCAAATC
>JANMWM010000242.1:0-6454 GCA_031394005.1 Sphingomonas sp. | reverse complement strand
AACCCCGCGGTGAGGTCGGCCTTTAACGTCCACGAGGCGTTGGTGTAGCCGAAGCTGTAGCTGAGGTTGGGCACGTCGCTGAACATCAGCCCCTTGTAGGTCAACGCCTCGTTCAATCGCCTCACTTGCCCGTCGACGCTGAACTCGACCCCGCTCAGCAGTTGCAGCTTGAGGCCGGTCGCCGCGACGATGATATCGGCCTTCAATAGCTCCCCCGAGCGCAGGCGGACGCCATCGGGAACCAGCCGGTCGATCGTATCGGTGACAACCTCGGCGCCCCCACCCTTGATCGCTTCGAACAGGTCGGCGTCGGGCACCAGGCACACCCGCTGGTCCCACGGATTGTAGCTTGGGGTGAAATGCTTGCCGACGTCGTAGTCGGGCCCCAGCGCGTCGCTCACCCCCTTAACCATCTGCTTCTTGATCATCGCCGGCCAGCGGCGCGCCAGCTGGAAGAAGAATAGTTGCATGGTCACGTTGCGCCACCGCGCGATGCCGTAGGCAAGCCTCGGCGGCAGCTTGGCCCGCAGCCAGTTGGCGACCCCATCCTCGGCTGGGCGGCTGACGACATAGGTCGGCGAGCGCTGCAGCATCGTCACATGGGCCGCCGCCTTGGCCATTTCGGGGACCAGCGTCACTGCGGTCGCGCCGCTGCCGATGACCACCACGCGCTTGCCCGCATAATCGAGCTTTTCGGGCCAGAATTGCGGGTGGATGAATTCGCCGGCGAAGTCTTCGCGCCCCGGAAAGTCGGGCAGATAGCCTTCGGCATAATCATAATAGCCGCTGCACATGTGTAACCAGCGACAGCGCAGGCTGACGGTCTCGCCATTGTCCTGCCGCTCCGCCTCGACAGTCCAGAATGCATCGGCGGTCGACCAGCGCGCGCGCTTCACCTGATGGCCGAAGCGGATGTGCGGCTCAATCCCGGCCTCGCGCGCGGTGTCGCGGACATAGTGCAGGATCGACGGACCGTCGGCGATCGACTTGGCCTCGGTCCACGGGCGAAAGGCATAGCCCAGCGTGTACATGTCGCTGTCCGAGCGGATCCCGGGGTAGCGGAACAGGTCCCACGTCCCGCCGATCGCCGCCCGTCCCTCGAAAATCGCGAAGCTTCGGTCGGGACAATGTTGCTGCAGGTACCAGGCGGCTCCGATCCCCGACAGGCCGGCCCCGACGATCAGGACATCGACATCGACCGCGTTCGACGTCGCCTCGCTGGTCGCGCTGGAAAACTCGGCTCGCGCGGCCGTCACTGCGTCGTCCGCCGCGTCGGACGGGGCGCGTTCGCTGCCGGGGGCTGGAACAGCGCGTCGATCTTGCCCTCGATCCGGGCCAGTCGGTCGACCGTATCAAACTCGCCCAATCCAGCGGCATCGGGTCCGAGCGGCGGGCTCGCCGGCGCTCGTTCTCCGCGTTGCCGGGCCAGTTCGGTGGTGACTTGGTCGACCAAGCGTTGCTGGAACTGGCGCATCTCGACTTCCGCATGATCGGCGTCGCCAGCGTTGATCGCTGTCATCAGTCGCCCCGCGAAAGCCGCTTCCTCGCGCTGCCGCTCGATCGTCAGATGATCGCATGGGTGCTCCCACATCGCCCGCCATACCGACCGGTTGATCAGCGCCGAGACTTCCGCGCGGATGACCGGGTTCCCGCTCTCGACCACGATCGCCGCGGTGATCCCTCCCAGCGCGGTCGCGAATTCGAGGGGGGGAGAGAAACCGGCCTCGGCCATCGCCTCGACTCGCGCCACGCGCTCGCCAATCCGTCGCAGGCTGTCCGCGTGGCGATGCATCGCGACATAGCGCGCCGCCAGCGCCAGCAGCATCCCGCTGACCGCGAACACATCCGCCATGCGGTCGAGCGAATAGCCGATCACCACCGCACCGCGCTGCGGGGTAAGATCGACCGACCCGCGGCTGGCAAGCAGGCGCAACGCCTCGCGCACCGAGCCGCGACTGGCCTGCAAACGCTCGGCGATCTGGGTTTCGACGAGCCGTTCGCCAATGGCGAGCGTCTGCGCGGCGATGTCACAGTCGATCGCGTCGGCAATTCGCTCGGGCACGCTGAGGGGCGCTTTGACGTCGAGTCCGGTTTGTTTTGCGTGGGTCATCGATGCGCAGAATAGTGCCTTGACAGAGCGACGGCTGCAAGCGGATTGTATAGCAAGTTTGCCGGCCTTGTTGAACAGAAGGCCCGGTCCGCAGGATAAAATGCTGCCATTCGAGCGGCTGATGGAGGGATTGGACCGATGAAGCGTATCGAAAAATATCTCGGCGGAATTTCGCTCGGAACCCTGGTCGCGGTCAGCCCGGTCGCGGCGCAAACGGTTCCACCCGCTCCCGATACTCCGCAACAAACGACTAAGGTCGGGCCGGGCGCGAATCCCGGCCTGTCGGGCTCGGCGCGAAACGGTGCAAGCCAGTCCGCCCGGGTCAATGACACCGCGGACATCATCGTCACAGCGCAGCGCCGCGCCGAATCATTACAGCGTGTGCCCATCGCGGTGTCGGCGTTCAACGCCCAGGCGCTCGAACGGCAACAGATCAACAACGCGTCGGATCTTCAGCTGAGCCTGCCCAACGTCACCTTCACCAAGACCAATTTCACCACGTCGAGCTTCACCATTCGCGGCATCGGCGACCTGTGCGTCGGCTTCAGTTGCGACAGCGCGACGGGTATCCACGTCAACGACATGCCGCTCGTCTCGACTCGCCTGTTCGAGACCGAATATTTCGATCTCGAGCGAGTCGAAGTGCTGCGCGGCCCGCAAGGCACGCTGTTCGGCCGAAACGCCACCTCGGGCGTGGTCAACTTCATCACCGCGCGGCCGGACCTGTCGGCCTTCCACGCCAGCGCCTCGGCCGAAGTCGGCAATTACAAGAGCCGCAAGTTCAACGCGATGCTCAACATTCCTCTGCTGGAGGGGGTCGGCCTGCGCGCCGCGGGCTATTATCTCAAGCGCGACGGCTTCACCCGGAATCTGTTCGACGGCGGCCGCATCGATGGCCGCGATCTCTACGCGCTGCGTGGCACGCTGCGCATTCACCCCGCGGCGGGCACCACGCTCGACATCATCGGCTACACCTTCAAGGAAGACGACGATCGGTCGCGCGCGACCAAGCAATTGTGCCACCGCGACCCGACCGGGATCTTGGGCTGCCAGCCCGATTCGCTGGCCTACGAGACCCCCAACGGCAAGGCGACCCTCGCCGCCGCGCTGTCGTCGCGCCAGTTCTTCGGCCTCAATTCGCCGACGCTGACCAATTTCGGCCTCGTCGACCTGACCCCGACCGCGCCGGATCCCTTCTTTGGCGGAACCCAGAACCCGCAAAGCCTGCGGACCGTCAATTCCGACTATCATCCCACTTACAAGGCCAAGGAAAGCTTCATTGAAGCGCGGCTCGAGCAGGATCTCGGCACGACCTTCGGCCTCACCGTCACCGGCGGCTATCACACCGAGTCGGTCGACAGCAAAACCGACTATAATCTGCTCACCGGCATCAGCCTGGCGAACAACTTCGGGCTGCTCAACCTCGCCGGCGCGGCCAGTCTGCCGGGCGCGGCGTTTGGCGGCACCAACCCGTTCACCCCGGTTGCGGCGGCATTGATCCCCAAGGGCCCCGCGGGCGGAGTGTGCACCTCGACGGTCAATGCCAACAACACCGGCGTGTTCGGCGGCTTCACCGAAGCCTGCACGCCGGGCAGCACCGATTATGACCGTTCGGTCGGTCGCTCGAAGCAGGTCTCGATCGAGGCCCATCTCGACAGCAAGTTCAGCGGTCCGTTCAACTTTTTGATCGGCGGCATCTATCTCGATAACCGCTTCAAGGATGCGAACTACTACGTCGCCTCGTTCGGGCTGGACTATTCGGCCGGCATCCTCGGTGCAGCGACCGTGCTCGGCCAGCGCGGCGCGGGCAATGTCGCCTTTCCCAACGTCTTTCTGGCACCGCCCTATTACATCAACGAAGTCCGCGATTTGCGGCTGAAGAGCTACGGCCTGTTCGGCGAGGTCTACTTCAAAGCCAGTGACCGGCTGAAGTTCACTGCGGGGATCCGCTACAGCGACGATCGCAAGACCCAGATCGCGCGCGCGCCAATACTCGCCTTCGCCGTGCCGTTCGGCGTCACCGACGCGGCAAGCTCGCCCTTCGCCGCCGCCTATGATGCCGACCCGGTGACCCCGGGGATCCAGGACTTTGTCCGCGACAAGGTGCATTTTGGTCGTATTACCGGGCGCCTCGTGGCCGACTATCAGCTGAGCCGCGACAATCTGCTCTACGCCTCCTACTCGCGCGGCTATAAATCGGGGGGCATCAATCCGCCCGTCGATCCCAGCTTCAGCGTCAACCGCTTCTTCCAGCCCGAAACCATCGATGCGTTCGAACTGGGGTCGAAGAATGGCTTTCTCGACAATGCCGTACGGCTCAACCTCAGCGCCTTCTATTATGGCTACAAGGGATTGCAGCTGAGCCGCATTGTCGCTCGCACCTCAATCAACGACAACACCGACGCGAAGATCTACGGCCTCGAAGCCGAGGCCACCTTCCACCCGACGCGCGACCTGCTGTTCAACTTCTCGGCCAGCTATTTGAAGTCCAAGATCAGCAATCTGTCGCTGGTCGATCCGCGCAACGTCGCGGGCGGGCGGACCGACTCGGTGATCATCAAGGACGTCACCAACGCGTCCAATTGCGTGGTCACGCCGACCACCGCCGGCAATGGGGCGGGGGCCAACGCCTTCGTCGGCGCAATCAACGGCGCGATCGGTCTCGGCGCGCCGGTCCCCGTCCCGGGCACTGGAACGACGGGCGCGTTCGGGGTCTGCTCGGCGCTCGCTGCCTATGCCGCGAACCCCACGCCGGCGCTGCGCGCGGGCTTCGGCGTGCCGACGGGCGCACTGCCGTTCATCGTCAGCGGCGGCAACGCGATCAACGTCAGCGGCAACGAATTGCCCCAGGCACCCAACGTCAAGCTCTCGGCCGGCGCGCAATATACGTTCCGGCTGGGCGGCGGCTTCACCCTCGTGCCGCGGGTCGATGCAGCCTTCACCGGGCGTTTCTTCGCGCGCAGCTTCAACCAGCCGATCGACCGCATCAAGGGCTTCACCGTGGTCAATGCGCAGGTCCAGCTCAACGCGCCAAGCGACCGCTATTTCCTGCGCGCCTTCGTCCAGAACCTGGCCAACAGCAATGCGATCACCGGCCAGTATCTGACCGACCAGTCGTCGGGCCTGTTCACCAACGTTTTCACGCTCGAGCCGCGCCGCTATGGCCTGAGCGCGGGGGTCAAATTCTAGCTGGAGCAACAACCATGCGCGACGCGCTGCAATTCTATATCGACGGGCGCTGGATCGACCCGGTTGCCCCGCGCCAGCTCAACGTGATCAATCCCGCGACCGAGGAGGTGGCGGGACGGATCAGCCTTGGCGGACCCGCAGACGTCGATGCCGCGGTCGCCGCCGCTCGTCGCGCCTTCCCCGCCTTCAGCCAGACCTCGCGCGAGGAGCGCCTTGCCCTGCTCGGCCGGATCGCGACCGAGTATCAGGCGCGCTACGCCGACATCGCCGCGGCCATCACCGAGGAGATGGGCGCACCCGCGGCCTTGGCGATGAACGCGCAGGCGGCAACGGGCATCGCCCATCTCCACACCGCAATGGCGGTGCTGAAGGACTTCGCCTTCGAGGAACGGCGCGGCTCGACGACGATCGTGCGTGAACCGATCGGGGTATGCGGCTTCATCACGCCGTGGAACTGGCCGATCAACCAGATCGCGACGAAGGTTTTTCCGGCGCTCGCCACCGGCTGCACGATCGTGCTGAAGCCAAGCGAAGTCGCGCCTTTCTCGGCGATTCTCTTCGCGCAAGTGCTTGACGCGGCGGGGGTGCCGGCGGGGGTGTTCAACCTCGTCAACGGCGACGGACCGACGGTCGGTGCCGCGATCGCCGCGCACCCTGAGGTCGACATGGTCAGCTTTACCGGGTCGACCCGCGCCGGCATCGCCGTTGCCCGCGAGGCCGCGGCGACGGTCAAGCGCGTTCACCAGGAACTCGGCGGCAAGTCGCCCGCGATCGTCCTCGACGATGCCAACGTGGGCGCGGCGGTGACCGCGACGATGCATGGCCTGATGATGAACTCCGGCCAGTCGTGCAATGCGCCCACCCGCCTGCTCGTGCCGCTGGCCCGGATGGACGAGGCCAAGGCTGCGGCGCGCGCGGTCGCCGACGCCATCCATTCTGGCGACCCATCGGGCGGCGAAGCGGAGATCGGGCCGGTCGTGTCGAAGGTTCAGTGGGACAAGATCCAGCACCTCATCGATGCCGGCATTGCCGAAGGCGCGACCCTCGTCGCCGGCGGCCCGGGTCGGCCGGAGGGACAGGCGAGCGGCTATTATGTCCGCCCCACGGTCTTCGCCGACGCGACCAATGCGATGACCATCGCCCGCGAGGAAATCT
>JANMWM010000225.1:0-2709 GCA_031394005.1 Sphingomonas sp. | reverse complement strand
ATCGATCCGCCGCCGCCGACCAGTCCGAGCGAGAAGCCGACGAGGCTGCCGGACAGCGCGCCGAGGATCATCTGGAAGCTAGTGAGCATCAGCGCTCCATTCGGCCGCGCAGCGGCGCGAGGTCATAGCTCTTGGCGGCGGCGGCAGCGATGCGTTCGTCGACGCTCAATCCATCAGGATTGGCCAGCGCCCGGGGGGATGAGGATCGTTCATGACGTTCGTATCCTTCGACCCGAGAGAAATCGCCTAACTTGGACCCAACGGTCACCCGACCCGAACGACAGTCGGTCACCGAATTTCTACGCAGCCGAAGCCCATCGCCCTTGAAAAACGGGTGGAGACGGACGACCCTCGATAGCCAGCGCGCCAATCAGAGAACCAACGATGCAGGAGGGGCGAGCGTTCCGAGCCATGCGACGAGGCCGAGAATGCCGACGACCAACGCAGTTTCCACCGCCAGGCTCCTCCGCAAAGCTGTGAGCGCGCCCCGATGATCGGCATTGGCGATCGACTTCTCGAAGGACGGCGTGAGCCTGAACTGGTTCAGTGCGGCGAGCGCCAACATTGCGGTGAACAGCCCGAGCTTGGCGATCAGCAGCTGGCCGTAGAGCGTCGTTGGGAGGCCAGGGACATTCGCCACTCCAACCATCAACCAGCTGTTGACGAGGCCGGTGACAACGAGCGTGGCGACAACGATCGTTCCGATTGCGCCGAACCCATGAAGTGCGCGGTGAGTGAGGTCGAGATGCTCGCTGTCGACCCTCGAGAGTGGACGCATTACCAGCAGGACGAGCCCGAGCAGGGCCCCGACCCAAGCCGCCGATGCGATCAGGTGGAGGATGTCGGCACCCAAGTGGATCCAACCGATCGGCCCCTCGTCAACCGAACCGTGCCCGGTCCACGCCAGCGTCGCCAATGCCACCGATGACGCCAACACGACGAACGGCAGGGACTTGTTTCGGATCGCGGCCAACATCGCGAGTAAAAGGGCAATCATGCGAATCTTCCACGCCGTCCCGATCCCGCCTGCCAACAAAAGGGCGCCAATCGCCGCGCGATCCACTGGCCAGGGAGACTCATCCGCCATTGACGAAGCCAGCACAACGAGCCAGCAAACCGACAGCAACAGCCCGGCCATCCCACTCGCCATTAGCCAGCCGCGAAGGGCGAGCGCGTCGTCGCGCGCTCCCATTCGCAAGCTGGAATAACCGAAGGTTGAAAGTCCGAAAAGGACACCAATGGCCAGGTAAATGCCGAAACGGAAAGCGATCAGCGCCCAATCCGACACCGCCCTATTTTACCGAGAACGCATAGCTTCCGGCGACCTTATGCGTGTCGGTCGATACGACGTGCCAGCTGACGATGTATTTTCCCGCGACAAGCCGCGCCTTGGGCGTGACGACGAGCCTCTTGCCATCACTCGCCAAGGTGACCGCACTGGCTATTTTCATGGCCTTTATTCCCGGCATCGCCGCCATCATTACATCGGCCTTGGAGAACGCGGGAACCAGCCTCTCGCTGAAACGCAGGTCAACATGCGAAGGAGTTACGACGACCGCATTGGCCGCCGGGGTGACGGACAATAGTTTGGGGTGGGTAGCCGCGGTGCCGCCGATTCCAACGATAGCGACCGCGGTCAGGATGGCTTTGATGTGCATGACAAATCTCTCTATTGATGGTCCCTGTCACCTAACATACGCGGCTGCTCGCAAAACCCCTTTCATCGGGCATGAGGGATTTGGAGCCGCGCCGCGTAAACTAGACCAGTGGGGCAGGGGTGAAGACGATGAACGATCTCGACACGGTTCTGATGCGGCTTGCGCAGGCGCCTTTGCCGGTGGGCCTGGCGGCGATCGACGAAGGGGTGCTGGCGCGCGTCGCGTCCGGCGCGGCGTATCGCGTCCGCCGCGGGGTCGGCATTGCATCTGTCTCGGCAGCGCTCGTCATGGGGGTGGCGGGTGCCGTCATGCCATCGAGCCAAGTCGCTGCGACTTCGCTCGCTCCACTTGGTCCGATGTCGCCGCTTTCGCCCGCTGCATTGTTGCTTGGGGGAGAGTGATGGGCGCTCGTGTCTCGAGCAGTCGAATGTGGCTGACGCTTGGTCTGATCGCTTGTTTCCTTGCGGCAATCGGTGGTGTGTTCGTTGGTCGCGTGCTGTTTCCGGCGCCAGCTCCGCCGGGAGCCGAACTGCACGAGGTCCTGCACCATAAATTGTCGCTCGATGCCGGGCAACAGGCGCGACTTCAGCTGCTCGAGCAACGATTTTCCGTCCAGCGGCGCGCGCTCGAGCTCGAGCTCAAGGCCGACAATGCACGATTGGCCGAAACCATGGAGACCGAGCATGGCAATGGTCCGCGTGTCGCCGCGGCAGTCGATCACAGTCATGCCGTCCTTGGCGAACTCCAGAAGGCGACGCTGGCCCACATCTTCGCCATGCGCCAGCTGCTCCGCCCTGACCAGACGGCGCCGTTCGACAGGGCTGTCGTAAAGGCGCTGACCGACGACGGCCATTGATGGCCGGGCGATGAGCATCGACTGGGCGACACTGACTGACGGTGAGCTTGCGACCTTGAGCATCGCCGGGCGCCAGACAGCGTTCGCCGAAATCATGAACCGGTATCGACAACCAATCTTTCGTTTGATCCGTGCCTCTGTAGGTGATGCGGACGAAGCGCTCGACCTGACACAGGAAAGCTTTATCTCCGCGCA
>JANMWM010000190.1:0-2724 GCA_031394005.1 Sphingomonas sp. | reverse complement strand
GTGATCTCCGTAACTCGAGTGTTGCAACCCAAGCTTACCAAAAGATCGTCGGTGACCACCCGCAAATCTGACCGGCCGCTACAGCGCCTGTTGGATAGCGCGCGCCCGGTCAGATTTGCTGCCGACAAAGCTACACCACATGACGGGACACGACCATTCGCGGGACAATGCCAAAGATCGAGGCGTATTTGGCAAGTTTCGAACAACTTTACCGAGAAGCACCGAAAAGCGCAAAAGCTGAGCACATGAACGCGGCAATCTGTAGACCAGCAATATGGTACGTCACCGTCGCCGTAACCGCCGCTCCCGTTCCGGGCTCTCGCGATTCGCGCGCCGCCTCGGCGTTGCCCTGCTGTCCGTACCGCTGCTTTATGGTGTGGCGGCGTTCGCCGGAGCGCTGATTCCGGTCAATGGGAACTGGCGTGAACCCGAAAACGGACCGCTCGTCTATCTCATCTCCAACGGGGTTCACACCGACCTTATCCTGCCTGTCACCGCGCAGGCGCTCGACTGGCGGCCGCTGCTGCCACGCACCGACTTCGCCAATCCCGACTCCGTCGCCGGGTGGATCGCGTTCGGAATGGGCGAGCGGCGGGTCTATCTCGACACACCGCATTGGCGCGATATCACGCTCGACACCATCTGGGAGGCGACAAGCGGGGGCGAGCGCGTAATGCACGTCGAATGGGTCGCCGACCCCGAGTGGCACGCGCGCGCCATCCGGCTGCGGCCCGAGGAATATCGGCGTTTATGGGCCGCGATCCGCGCCGGCTTTCGCCTCGACGCGCGCGGCCGGCCGCAGCGGATCGACCATCCCGGCTACGGCCCCGACGACGCCTTTTACCTCGGGGTCGGGCGCGCCAGCATAGTCAACACGTGCAACGTCTGGGTCGGCGACCAACTGCGCCTCGCCGGGGTCCGCACCAGCCTGTGGAGCCCCTTCTCGCAGGGGCTGGAATGGCGTTACCGCCAAGCGCCTATGAGCACGCCTCAGAGCACATAGCGGCTGAGGTCGGTGTCGCGCGCGATCCCGGCGAGCTGCCTGTCGACGAACGCGGCATCAACGCTGAGCGTCTCGCCCGAACGGTCCTCGGCCTCGAAGCTGATCTCCTCGAGCAGTTTCTCCATCACCGTCTGCAATCGCCGCGCGCCGATATTCTCGAGGCTAGCGTTGACCTCCGCCGCGACTTTCGCGACCGCGGCAATGCCCTCGTCCGTGAAGCTCACCCCGACCCCCTCGGTCGCCAGCAGGGCGGCATATTGCTCAGTCAGGCTCGCCTTGGTCGACGACAGAATGTGGACGAAGTCGGCCTCGGTCAGCGCTTTCAGTTCGACCCGAATCGGCAGCCGTCCCTGCAACTCGGGGAGCAGGTCCGACGGCTTGGCAATATGGAACGCCCCGCTCGCGATGAACAAGATATGGTCGGTCTTGATCGGCCCATATTTCGTCGCGACCGTCGTCCCCTCGATCAGCGGTAGCAGGTCACGTTGCACCCCCTCGCGGCTGACCGAACCGCCGCGCACATCGCTGACGGCGATCTTGTCGATCTCGTCGAGAAAGACGATGCCATTGGCCTCGGCGTCGGCCAGCGCGGCACGGTTCAAATCGTCGGGGTCGACGCGCTTGTCGGCCTCCTCCTCGAGCAATTTCGCATAGGCTTCGGGTACCTTCAGCTTGCGCCGCTTCTTTGGCAACTGCCCCATCGCCTTGCCCATCATCTCGCTGAGGTTGATCATCTGTCCGCCGGGCATGTCGAACGGCATCTGAGGCGCTTCCGAAACCTCGATCTCGACCTCGCTGGCAGCAAGGCTCCCTTCCGCGAACCGCTGCCGGAACGCCGCGCGCGTCGCTTCCGACGAACCCTTCCCGGTCAGCGCGTCGAGCAAACGCTCCATCGCCGCCTCCTCAGCCCCGGCGCGCACCTTCTCGCGCCGCCGCTCGCGCTCCAGTCGCACCGCTTCCTCGACGAGGTCGCGCGCGATCTGCTCGACGTCGCGACCGACATAGCCGACCTCGGTGAACTTAGTCGCCTCGACCTTGACGAACGGTGCGTCCGCCAGTTTTGCCAGCCGCCGCGCGATTTCGGTCTTTCCGCACCCTGTCGGCCCGATCATCAATATGTTCTTCGGCGTGACCTCGTCGCGCAATTCCGGCGACAGCCGCTGTCGCCGCCAGCGATTGCGAAGCGCCACCGCGACCGCGCGCTTGGCGTCGTGCTGCCCGACGATATGCTCGTCGAGCGCCTTGACGATCGCCTTGGGGGTGAGGGCATCGTTCATCAGACGCTCTCCACCGTCAGCCGGTCGTTGGTGAACACACACACCTCGGCGGCGATCGCCATCGCCCGGCGGGCGAGTTTTTCAGGGTCGGGTTCATAGTCCGCCAGCGCCTTGGCCGCAGCGAGAGCGTAATTGCCGCCCGACCCGATCGCGGCAATCGCGACACTGTCGCCCGCCTCGGGCTCGAGCACGTCGCCATTGCCGGTCAGGATCAGCATAACTTCGGCATCGGCGACGATCATCATCGCTTCCAAATTGCGCAGATATTTGTCGGTTCGCCAGTCCTTAGCGAGCTCGACCGCAGCGCGGAGCAATTGCCCGTTCGACGCCTCGAGCTTCTTCTCCAACCTCTCGAACAGGGTGAAGGCGTCCGCAGTCGCCCCGGCAAACCCGCCAACCACCTTGCCCTCGGCCCCCAACCGGCGAACCTTCTTCGCATTGGGC
>JANMWM010000063.1:0-1972 GCA_031394005.1 Sphingomonas sp. | reverse complement strand
GAGAGTCCAAAATGGATTATCCCTATCCACAACGTAAGCGAAGTTGATTATACTCCGATTGCTCCGCGATCCGTATGGATGATTGAGAAGCGAGTTAAGGTCAACGCGGCGGATGGTGGAGATCTATTGATCGCTTATCGCGAATGAAGGTCTCGCTTGACGCACTCCTCCAACAACGACGAAGCTTTTGACCTAGGTCGTACGAGACGGGCGTTTCGGCTTCGGAAGCCGTTGGCATGGACCGATGTGAACTTTTGCAGCGTTTTCGTTCGCCGAAATCTTAGCATCGCCCGCTCTCGTCGTCGGAACGGAAGGTGGCTATTCTCCACCCGGTGGGACTGTCAGGATTTCCGTGTGTGGCGGGCATAATGGGTAAAAAGGAGTCCCAATATGTCCCGACGCAAAGAGCCGTCGATACCGAATGAGCTGCTCGACCAGCTTTTGGCCGGCGGAGCCGCCAGCGCGGCCTTTGAGCAGGGAGGCCTACTCGATTCGCTCAAGAAGGCGCTGACCGAGCGCGCCTTGAACGCGGAGATGGACCATCACCTCGCCGGAGAAGGTGGCGCGGGCAACATGCGCAACGGCTACGGCCGGAAGACCGTCATGACCGATACCGGCAATCTGGCGATTGACGTGCCGCGCGACCGCCAGGCGAGCTTCGATCCGCAGCTAATCGCCAAGTATCAGCGTCGCTTCCCCGGCTTCGATGAGAAGATCGTGTCGATGTACGCGCGCGGCATGAGCACCCGCGAGATCACCGGGCACTTGCACGAGCTGTACGGCATCGACGTATCGCCCGACCTCATCAGCACGGTGACGGACGCGGTGCTCGATGAGGTTGCTACCTGGCAGCAGCGGCCGCTCGATCCGATTTACCCACTGGTCTTCTTCGATGCGATCCGGGTCAAAATCCGCGACGAGGGCATGGTCCGCAACAAGGCCATCCATATCGCACTGGGCGTCCGCGCCGATGGCGCGAAAGAGGTGCTTGGCTTGTGGCTCGAGCAGAATGAAGGCGCCAAGTTCTGACTCAGGGTGATGAACGAGCTCAGGAACCGCGGTGTCGAAGATCTCCTCCTCGCCGTGGTCGATGGCCTGAAGGGCTTCCCCGACGCGGTCACCGCCGTGTTCCCCGATGCGATCGTTCAGACGTGCATTGTCCATCTGCTGCGAGGGCTCGATGGACTTCGTCTCCTGGAAAGACCGCAAGAATCTCGCCAGCGCGCTTAAGGAGGTTTACCGTGCCACCGACGCCGGCGCTGCCGAAAAGGCGCTGACGGCGTTCGAAGCAGGACCTTGGGGCCAGCGCTATCCTGCCATCGGCCAGAGCTGGCGGCGCGCCTGGGGCGAGGTCATCCCGTTCTTCGCCTTCCCCGACGAGGTCCGCAGGATCGTCTATACCACCAATGCCATCGAGGCGCTGAACTCCAAGCTCAGGCGTGCGGTCCGAGCGAGGGGCCACTTCCCCAGCGACGATGCCGCCACCAAGCTGCTCTATCTGATCTTGAACCGGTCGGAAAAAGAGTGGAAGATGCCACCACGTGAGTGGTCCATGGCCAAAGCCCAGTTCGCCGTCATCTTCGGCGAGCGCTTCATCAGGGCCATGGCGGCGTAATGTTCAACCGCCCGCCACACACGGAAATCCTGACAGTCCCCATACAGGCCAACAATATCCCTCACCTTGTCAACAAAATCGGGATTGGTGGAGAGGTTGAATGTGCCTTCGCGGTGGGGCTGAAGGCCAAAGGCGGGCCAGATGCGCTGCACCGTCGAGACCGACAAGCCGCTCGTCCGGGCCATCCCGCGCGAACTCCAATGCGTGGCATCGGATGGCAAGCTTTCCAGCGTTTGCGTAATCACGGCTTCGATCCGGGCATCGTCAACCGTGCGCGGTGCCCCCGAGCGAGGCTCATCACGCAAGCCATCAAGCCCGTTAGCCAAGCAGCGCCGACGCCATTTACTGACCGCTACA
>JANMWM010000176.1:0-29811 GCA_031394005.1 Sphingomonas sp. | reverse complement strand
ATCGCGGTCGACGCGGTGTTCGACAGCGTCTCGGTCGCGACCACTTTCCGCGAGGAATTGAAGCGCGCGGGGGTGATCTTCCTGTCGATCAGCGAAGCGATCCGCGAATATCCGGAGCTGATCAAGAAGTACTTGGGCTCGGTCGTCCCGCAGCGCGACAATGTCTTCGCTTGCCTCAACGCGGCGGTGTTCTCCGACGGCACTTTCGTGCATATTCCCGAGGGCGTCCGCTGCCCGATGGAGCTCTCCACCTATTTCCGCATCAACGCCGAAAATACCGGCCAGTTCGAACGCACGCTGATCGTCGCCGAAAAGGGGAGCTACGTTTCCTATCTTGAGGGCTGCACCGCGCCGATGCGCGACGAGAATCAGTTGCACGCCGCGGTGGTCGAAATCTTCGCGCACGAGGATGCCGAGGTAAAATACTCCACCGTCCAGAACTGGTATCCGGGCGACGCCGAGGGCAGGGGCGGCATCTTCAACTTCGTCACCAAGCGGGCGATGTGCAGCGGCGCGCGCAGCAAGGTGTCGTGGACCCAAGTCGAAACCGGCTCGGCGATCACCTGGAAATACCCGTCGTGTATTCTCAAGGGCGAGGGCAGCGTCGGCGAATTTTATTCGGTCGCGCTGACCAACAATCGCCAGCAGGCCGACACCGGCACCAAGATGATCCACATCGGCTCGAACACCCGTTCGACGATCATCTCGAAGGGGATCAGCGCGGGCCGCTCGAACAACACCTATCGCGGGCTGGTCCGCGTCCTCCCCGGCGCCGAGAATGTCCGCAATTTTACCCAGTGCGACAGCCTGCTGCTCGGTTCCGAATCGGGCGCGCACACCGTCCCCTATATCGAGGTCAGGAACCCGACCGCGACGATCGAGCATGAAGCGACGACCAGCAAAATCAGCGACGACCAGCTGTTCTACGCCCAGGCCCGCGGCCTCGACACCGAAAGCGCGGTCGCCCTCATCGTCAACGGCTTCGCGCGAGAGGTGCTCAAGCAGCTTCCGATGGAGTTCGCGGTGGAAGCGCAGAAGCTGCTGGGGATCAGCCTTGAGGGGAGTGTGGGGTGATTGAGCAGGTGTTTACATCGCGCTTTTCACGCTTGTGGCGAGCTTAATCTGGTGGCGCTTTTACGAGGCACTTCGTGACCAGGCGGCGTCTGTCAGAGGCGCAGTTTATGCAAAGAGCGAACGGCCGGTTCAATGCTGGCTATCCGCGTCGATGATGGCCATCGGCGCATTTCTAACTTCCGCGATTGCGCTTGTGTTCATCTACGGCGCCATGTCTGGATTCTTGGGTTGAAATAAGAATGCTTGAAATCAACAACCTCTTCGCCACCGTCGCCGGCAAGCTGATCCTCGACGGCTTGTCGCTGACCGTCCCGGCGGGCGAGATTCATGCGATCATGGGGCCCAATGGCGCGGGAAAGTCGACGCTCGCTTATGTGCTCGGCGGGCGGCCTGGTTATGACGTGACCGGCGGCTCGGCGACCTTCGAAGGGCAGGACCTGCTTGCCCTCGCGCCGCACGAACGCGCCGCGGCGGGGCTGTTCCTCGGCTTCCAATACCCGGTCGAAATCCCCGGCGTGTCCTACCTCCAGTTTCTGCGCGAGAGCCTCAACGCGCAGCGCCGTTCGCGCTCCGAAGCCGAGCTCTCCGGAGCCGAATTCATCCGCCTCGCCAAGACGCAGGCCGCGCTGCTCGGGATGGACCCCGACATGCTCAAGCGCCCGGTCAACGTCGGCTTCTCCGGCGGCGAAAGGAAGCGCGCCGAGATGGTCCAGATGGGCATCATGGCGCCGAGGCTGGCGATCCTCGACGAGACCGACAGCGGGCTCGATATCGACGCGCTCAAAGCGGTCGGCGCAGGCATCAATTCGATCATGCGCGCGCCCAACAAGGCGGTGCTGCTGATCACCCATTACCAGCGGTTGCTCGATTACGTTCGTCCCGACCGAGTCCACGTCTTGCGCGCGGGCAAGATCGAACGCTCGGGCGGTCCCGAACTGGCCCATGAACTCGAACGCGAAGGCTATGCCGAGGTGGCCGCGTGAACGCACTCCCTACCCGCAAGCTTGAAGCCTATCGCTATGCCGACATCGACGCGCTGGCGTCGGTGTGGAGCGACCTTTCGCCGCCCGAAACGATCGAAATTGCCGCCCCGCAAAAGCTGCAGCAAATCTGGTTGCCGAGCATCGACGACGTGCAGATCCGCCGCGTCGAACTGACCCTTCGCGAAGGCGCATCCGCCACCATCTTCGCGCTCAATACGGCGTCGCGTTATGGCCGTATCGAACTCGACGTGCGCTTGCACGAAGGCGCGCATTTCGAACTCCACGCCGCCAATGTCGGCGCGGGCAAGGCGACGCTCGAAATCGTCACCATCGTCCGCCACCTCGCCCCATCGGCAACTTCGCGCCAAATCATTCGCAGCGTTCTTGGTGGCAATGCGACCGGCTCCTACCTCGGCAAGGTCGCGGTCGCCCGCGACGCCCAGCAGTCCGATAGCGAACAGTCGGTGAAAGCGATGTTGCTCGACCGCGGCGCGACCGCTAATGCCAAGCCCGAGCTTGAAATCTACGCCGACGACGTCAAATGCGCACACGGCGCGACCGTCGGCGAACTCGACCGTGAGCAACTCTTTTACGCCGCCGCGCGCGGAATGGACCCGGCCACCGCGCGCGCGCTTCTCCTAGAAGGCTTCATCGGTGGCCTGTGGAACGATATCGACGGCGACGATGAAGGCATCCCGGCCCTCGCCCGCGCCGCCCTGAAAGCGATCGCATGAACGCGCCGATTCACCCCGCCGCAGCGCTCGACCTGCGCTCGCAATTCCCCGCGCTCCCCGCCGGCTGGCACTATCTCGACACCGCCGCCACCGCGCAAAAGCCGCAAGCGGTGATCGACGCGATCACCAACGGCTATGCCCGCGACTACGCCACCGTCCATCGCGGCGTGTACCAGCGCTCGTCGAACATGACGCTCGCCTACGAAGCCGCGCGCGCCGCAATCGCCAGCTTCCTTGGCGCCGCGACCCCCGACGAAATCGTCTTCACCAGGGGCGCGACCGAGGCGATCAACCTTGTCGCCTTCGCTCTCCCCAAGGACGGCCGCGACCGCGTCCTGCTCTCCGCGCTCGAGCATCACAGCAACATCGTCCCGTGGCAGCTTGCGGGCTACAAGATTGACGTCTGTCCGCTGACCGATGATGGCCAGATCGACCTCGACGCGGCCGAAGTGCTCGTCACCGACCGCACCCGCGTGATTGCCTTTGCCCATGTCTCGAACGTGCTCGGCTCGATCCTCGACGCCAGGCGCACCGCTAACATTGCCCATGCGAAGGGCGCACTCGTCCTACTCGACGGCTGCCAGTCCGCCCCGCGCTTGACCGTTGACGTCGCCGCGCTCGACTGCGATTTCTACGCGGTGTCGGGCCACAAGCTCTACGGGCCGACCGGAATCGGCGCGTTGTGGGGCCGCGCTGCGCTGCTCGTCACCATGGCCCCATGGCAGGGCGGCGGCGCGATGATCGACCACGTCACGTTCGAAGCGACGACCTACGCTCCGCCGCCGGGCCGCTTCGAGGCGGGCACTCCGCACATCGTCGGCGCGGTCGGGCTCCACGCCGCAATCGACTGGATCAAGAGCATCGGCGTCGAGGCAATCCACGCCCACGAAACCGCGCTCACCCGGGCCGCCCGCGAGGCGCTCCGACAGACCAACAGCATCACCCTGTTCGGCCCCGACGACAGCGCCGGAATCGTCAGTTTCGCCTATGAGGGGGTGCATCCGCACGACGTCGCCACCATCTTGGACGATGCGGGCGTGGCGATCCGCGCCGGGCACCATTGCGCGCAGCCGCTGATGGACCTGCTCGGCGTTCCCGCCACCGCCCGCGCGTCGTTCGCGGCGTACAGCGGGGCGGACGATGTCGAGGCTTTGGTCGACGGCCTGAAACGAGTGAAACGGATTTTCGGATGATGGATGAACCGATCAGGATCGAACCGGTCGATAGTGTCGAGGCGCCGCCGCGCGCCCGCGTCGAACCGGAGCCGGTTGCCGACACCTTTGCTCGCAAGCGCGACTATCTGACCGGCTTCCTCGCCGAGGAAAAACCTGCACCGCCGGTCGGTGGGGCGGGCGGCGTGCTGCAGGAATCGGTCATCGACGCGCTGAAGACAATTTTCGACCCTGAAATCCCGGTCGACATTTACGAACTCGGCCTGATCTATGATGTCGCCGCCAGCGAGGATGGCGATGTCGTCGTCACCATGACGCTGACCACGCCGAACTGCCCGGTCGCCGAATCGATGCCCGGCGAGGTCGAGATGCGCGTCTTGTCCGTCCCCGGCGTCCGCGACGCCGAAGTCAAACTCGTCTGGGAGCCGGCCTGGGACCCGTCGAAAATGAGCGACGAAGCCCGCCTCGAACTGGGAATGCTGTAGCCATGAACGCACCGATTCGCCGCCCCCGCCCCGCCGCGATCACGCTCACCCCCGCCGCCGAGGCGCGCATCGCCGACCTGATGGCCAATGCGCCCGCCGCCGTCATCGGAGTCAAGCTGTCGACCCCGCGCCGCGGCTGCTCGGGCCTCGCCTACTCGGTCGATTACGTCACCGAGGCCAACGCCTTCGACGAGCGCATCGAAACCCCCGGCGGCACTTTCTTCGTCGACGGTGGCTCGATCCTGTACCTGATCGGCAGCAGCATGGACTGGGTCGAGGACGACTTTGCTGCGGGCTTTACCTTCCAGAACCCCAACGCCAAGGGCGCCTGTGGCTGCGGCGAGAGTTTTACCGTCTGATCCCTTCCTCCTCCTCGAGGGAAGGGCGACTTGGCGTAGCCTCCGCCGCAACGCGGGTCCTCCCCTCCTCTCAGGGGGAGTTTAGAAGCCCAGCGAGAAACGGATCGCGCCGCCCAGATCGTCAGGCGCGCTCGCGATATGTCCCGGCTGGCGGCGCATGAAGAGGTTTCCGCCGAGCCAGCCGCTCGCCGTCACCGGGCGTCCATAGGACATCTCCGCGTCAAGATCGTGCCCCCTCGGGGAGAGCGAGAAGCGCTCAAGGCTGGTCGTTGCCGTCATCGTCGAGTAGTCGAACGCGGTCGGAAGCATCGTCGCAAATCCCCCGCTGATGATGCGCAGCGGCTGCGCCACGCGGAAACCAAGGCGGTCCCTGCCGCTCCACAGACCGCTCTTCGCCAAGTCGAAGGCGTAGGCGTCACTCTGAAACTCGCCCGCGCCGAAACTTGTCTATCCACGCCGAGACGCGACGCTCACGCTCCACCCGTCGCCAAGCTGGCGCCGCGCTTCGAGATCGAGGAACAGGCTCGTCGACCCGCCCCCGCCAAGAGCCCCGCCGAGCCGCATTTGATGCTCGTCGAGGCGGCTTATCCCGCCCGACAGCCAAGTTCGGCCAAGGCTCTTGTCGACCGACACCGCCATCAATCTTGCCCGCGAATTCGCTTAGCGCGGGGTTGATGCCCGAATCGACGACTCCGATCTTGATGCCTGCGCCCGTCGCGCCGGCATTGTAGGCGGCGATCGCATTGGCGGTGACCGCGGCATTGCTGCGGCGACATTCGGCGGTGTCCTACCCGCCAGCGGGGGGAGGAGTCGGAGTGGGGGTCGGCGCCGGAATGGAAGTCGGCGGCGGAGTGGGGGTGGGCGTCGGTGTCGGCGCGACCGGTGCCGAGATCGGCGCTGGACCACCGCTGCCGCCACCACCGCTGCACGCCGAAACACTCGGAGCCAGCGCGAGCGTGCCATTCGCCGAGTTTAACAGCCGGTAATTCATCGTCTGCTCCCATCCAAGCCACTGATTAATAACGGTTTTCACGAATCATTAATAGAAGCGCAATGCTTTCATTTTGCTGAAGACGCAAAAGCCCGCTAGGCGCGCGCCAGTATGATCCAGCCCCTCCCCCCGCCTTTCGCGCGCACTACCGACTGGATCTTCGATCTCGACAATACGCTTTACCCCGCCTCGACCCGTCTGTTTGACCTTATAGACGAGCGGATGAGCGCCTATGTTCAGCGTCTGCTCGGCTGCGATCCGATCGAGGCGAAAAACGTACAGAAGGGATATTTTCGCGACCATGGCACGACGCTCGCCGGCCTGATGAAGTATCACGACGTCGACCCGCACCATTTCCTCGACGACGTCCACGACATCGCGCTCGACCGCATTGCTCCCGACTGGCGGCTCGGCGAGGCACTGCGCCGCCTTCCCGGCCGCCGCTTCGTCTTCACCAACGGCAACGACGCCTATGCGCAACGCGTGCTCGCCGCGATCGGCATCGGCGACGATTTCCACGGGATGGTCGACATTCATGCCTGCACCTATCGTCCCAAGCCCGACCCGCACGGCTATGCGCTGCTAATCGAGCGCTTCGGCATCGACCCGACCCGCGCCGTGCTGGTCGAGGACATGGCCAAGAATCTCGCCCCGGCCAAGGCGATGGGGATGACCACCGTATGGGTCGACAATGGCTCCGATCACGGCAACCATCTCCACGACGTTGAGAACATCGACCTCACCATCACCGACGTCGCCGACTGGCTGACCGACCTCCTGGAGCCGACCCATGTCCAATGATCTTCAAGCAACGATCGACGCCGCGTGGGACGATCGCGATTCGATCGGCGCAAGGACAACCGGTGCGGTTCGTGATGCTGCAGAGGAAGCGCTGCGCCAGCTCGATTCAGGCGAAGCGCGCGTCGCCACCCGGGAAAGCGTCGGCCAGTGGACCGTCCACCAGTGGCTCAAGAAGGCCGTCCTCCTCTCCTTTCGCCTCAACCCGATGAAAGCGATCCCCGGCGGCCCCGGTGGCGCGGAATGGTGGGACAAGGTACCGAGCAAGTTCGATGGCTGGGACGCCGGTCGCTTCACCAGCGCCGGCTTCCGCGCCGTCCCCGGCTGCATCGTCCGCCGCGGCGCCTACATCGCGCCCGGCGCGGTGCTGATGCCGAGCTTCGTCAACTTGGGCGCTTATGTCGGCGAAGGCACGATGATCGACACGTGGGCGACGGTCGGCAGCTGTGCCCAGATCGGCCGCAACGTCCACATTTCGGGCGGCACCGGCATTGGCGGGGTGCTCGAGCCGCTTCAGGCCGGCCCGGTGATCATCGAGGATAATTGCTTCATCGGGGCGCGCTCCGAAGTCGCCGAGGGCGTCATCGTCGAGGAAGGCGCGGTCATCTCGATGGGCGTGTTCCTCGGCGCCAGCACCAAGATCGTAGACCGCGCCACGGGTGAAGTGAGCTACGGTCGCGTCCCCACCTACTCGGTCGTCGTCCCCGGCACGCTGCCCTCGCCTACCGGCGGCGCAAGCCTCGCCTGCGCCGTCATCGTCAAACGCGTCGACGAGAAGACCCGCAGCAAGACCAGCATCAACGAACTGCTGCGCGATTAAGGTTGCTGAGGACCGATGCCGCTACGATCGCTAGCGACCAAATTGCAGCCGTTCCGCTTTTCTGGCACTGTGCACACTGACGGGGTGAGAGGTCGATGCACGACTGATGTCACAATGACCGTAGGCATTGGATTGGCTGCGTTTGCTGCATCGCTGATGCTGACAAAGCGGGCGACAATCCAAGTCGCGCAACGGTTCAGTTTAGGCGCGATGGCGATCTTTCTTGCGCACGCCTATTAGGGTCTCGCGATCGTCGCACCTGTCGGATCGAGTTCTGTTAAGACGATGGCTGTTATCGTGTTCACATGGTTATGTTCGCAACTCTAAACCTCGGCGTCCATGGTGCTAGACGCGTTATCGCTGATAGAACTCCGAGCCTGATCGGTAGCTAACCACCCAAAGGCGGCTTGCGATGAAGGTTTGCTCCGCCCTACCCCGCCATCTTCTGCTTCGACGAGAGCCCGTGGGCCATTTCGCTGGCGCGGGCGAAGCTTAGAGGGCGACCGAACAGGTAGCCCTGGATAGTGTCGCAGCCGAGTGCGCGCATGCGTTCGAAATCCTGCGCGGTCTCGACGCCCTCGGCGGTAACCGACATGCGGAACGACTTGGCGAGGTGGACGATCGACTGGATGATTGCGACGTTTTCGGGACGCGTGCCGGCTTCGCGGACGAAGCTGCCGTCGATCTTGAGCTTGTGGAAGACGGCCTTGTTGAGATAGCCGATCGACGAATAGCCGGTGCCGAAATCGTCGAGCGCGATACCGACGCCGAGGCTGCGCAAGCGGCGTAGAACGTCGAGCGTCGTGCTATTTTCGCCGAGGAACACGCCTTCGGTGACTTCGAGTTCGAGCCGGTTGGCAGGGACTTTGTGGCGGGCGAGCGCGTTGCTGACGAGGTTGGGAAGCGCCGGCTGGACCATTTGCTTGGGGCTGATGTTGACCGCGAGGGTGAGCGGCTCGGGCCAGGTTGCGACGGCGCGGCACGCTTCCTCGATGACCCAGTCGCCGATCGTCGGCATGAGCCCCGATTCCTCGGCGACCGGGATGAACACAACCGGCGGGACGAGTCCGCGCTGCGGGTGGTTCCAGCGGATCAGCGCTTCGAACCCGACCAGTTTCTGGCTCTTGGCGGCGACGAGCGGCTGGAACAGCAGGTGGAACTGTTTCAGCGCGATCGCCTGGCGGAGGTCGGATTCGAGACGAACGCGGTCTTCCTGCTCGGACTGGAGTTCGGAGTTGAAATATTTGGCCATGCCGCGGCCGGCGCCCTTGGCCTCGTACAGCGCGAGATCGGCCTTGAGGATGAGGTCGTCGACGGTCGCGCCGTCGATCGGGCCGAAGGCACAGCCAATCGACACGCCGATGAGAATTTCTGTCTGATCGATCAAATAGGGCTGGGCGATCGAGCGGATGATGCGGTCCGCCAGGCCCTCGATCTTGCGGCGCGACTGGGCGTCGGGGATGACGATGGCGAACTCGTCGCCGCCCATGCGCCCGACGGTGCCGTCGGCGGAGACCTCGTCGCACAGTCGCTTGGCGTCTGCCTGGAGGGCGGCGTCGCCCGTGGGGTGGCCGAAGGTGTCGTTGACCGGTTTGAACCCGTCGAGATCGAGGAACAGGATCGCGCAAGGAATATTGCCGATAGTCGCGGCGCGCAGAGCCTCGCCGAGCAGCTGGCGGACACGGCCGCGGTTGGGCAGGCCCGAGAGGACGTCGACGTTGGCGAGGTGGGTCAGGCGCTCCTGTGTTTGGCGGATCTCGGTGATGTCCGAGCCGACTCCGCGGAAGCCCTCGAAGCGGCCGGCGGTATCGATAATCGGATCGCCGGCGATCGAGATCCAGCGGGTGCCGCGCGCGGTGCCGAGCTCCATCTCGAGTGAGGTGAAGGCCTGCTTGTGGAGGAGAACGCGGCCGAGTTCGGCATGACCGCCGAGTAGCGAGGGTAGCGAGTGGCCGAGAATCTGCGTCGAGGGGCGGTTAAGCAGCGCGGTCATGCGCGAGCTAATGTAGGTGACGCGGTTGTCGGCATCGATCTGCCACAGCCAGCCGACGCCGCGCTGCTCATATTCCTGGAGGAGGAGACTGGCGCTTTGGCTTTGCGAACCGATTTCGGCATTGGTCTTGAGCTGCTCATAGGCCCATCGAGCAATGGCGAGCACGCCGAACACCGCGACCCCCAATGTGAAGACGGCGCCGAGCATGTGGTGGAAAGGAATGGTGGCGCGTCCGAGGAACAGCTCTGCGCTCAATCCGGCAACGAACGCGCTGAGCCAGGCGGTGGCGCAGGCGGGGATGACGATCACCCCGAGCGCGGCGGTGCCGAGCGCGGCGGTCAGCGACATGACGACCAGCTGGCTCGATGGGGCGAGTGCGTGAAAAGCGTAAAGAGGGAGGGACTGCCACAGCAGTGCGCGGACGACGACCTCACCGGTCATCTGCATCGCGGGGACGTTGCGACCCGAGCGGCCGACGTGGGTGATCGCGTGATCGCGGGCGAAGCGGGTCGCGAAGAAATTGGCACCGGCGACGGTTGCCGCCCAGGGAAGAATCCAGGTGAGCGAGACCGCCGGCCACAGCGTCGCTGCGACGCACAGCATCGAGACGATGTTGGCAGTCGCGAAGAACGGCGCAAGCTGGCCGCGAGAGATGAGCTGGATATCGCGGAGCGGCGAGCTTCCATCTTCGCTTTCCTGGTTGGTCAGGCCAAGCGATTCCCCTCCCGGCAAGCGGGCAGCAACCAACCTTTTATAACGATCTGGTGCTTCGTACATTCCCGCGTCCGCTCGATTAGGGACGAGTGGTAGGCCGCACAGGGTTACAGGCGAGTTAAAGCCGTGTGGTTAAAACGGCTTATTTTCCGAGACCCAATGGATCGAGTTCGCGGGTCACCAGCGGGTGGTATAGCGGGCGGGCGCGGGGATAGAGCGCGGTCGCGATCGGACGGCCCCAGGCGGTGTCCTTGGCGAGCGCCTTGAACAAGGGTTTGACGAATTTGCCGCGGCCGTTGGCGAGGAGGAAATCGTCGAGGCTGGCGCGCGCCGGGTCGAAGCGGTTGGCGACGGCGAGGTCGAGCCAAGCGAAGCGAATCTCGCTATTGCGGCTGATCCCGAGCCCAAAGCCGTCATCGAGCGCGTCAAGGCGGGTGGGGGCGAGCTTGCGGGGGAGATGGGTGATGAACTGGAGCCGCTCGTCGGTATCCCAGCGGTCCCACGCGGCGACGTCGGGCGCGCCGCTCGCGGCGAAGGCGGCAACCGCCTTGTTTTGGTCGGCGAAGGCGGCGGGATCGGCGGGGACGGCGTTGGCGGGGATGCCCGGCTTGTAGACCCATTCGTCGAGAAGGAGCCTGCGCTCGAGAGCCTTGTCGCCCCTGACGAGATTGGCGCGGATGTCGGCGAGGAAGATGGTCGAGGTGACGGGCTGGAAGGCGTGGCGCTCGAACCAGCCCTTGAGGTAGGCGTCGAAGCGGTCGCGGCCAACGGTCGCCTCGATCATGCGTAGGAAGGCCGCGCCTTTCTCATAGGCGATGTAGGTCAGGCCGTCGTCGGGGTGGCGGCCTTTCAGTTGCTGGTGAAGCTGGGTGTCCTTGCCGGTCGGACCGCCATTGTCGGCGATCGCCTTGTTCTGCGAATCGATGCCGAGTGCGACCTGCTGGGCGGTCACCTTCTTCCCGTAAAGCTGCTCGACGATGCGGCGCTCGGCGTAGGTCGTCATGCCTTCGTTGAGCCAGATGTCGCCCCACGTCGCGTTAGTCGCAAGATTGCCCGACCAGCTGTGCGCGAGCTCGTGCGCGATAAGGCTGACGAGGCTTTTGCCGCCGACGATGAAGGTCGGGGTAAGGAAGGTCATGTTGGGATTTTCCATTCCTCCGAACGGGAAGGATGGGGGGAGGACGAGGACATCGTAGCGGCCCCATTTGTACGGGCCGTAAAGCGCTTCGGCGGCGCTCACCATCTTTTCGCTGTCGGCGAGTTCGGCGGCGGCGTCGGGGAGCGTGGCGGGTTCGGCCCAGACGGCGGTGCGAGGCCCGAGCGAGCGAAAGGCGAGGTCGCCGACGGCGATGGCGATGCCGTAGGAGGGGACGGGGTGGACCATCCGATAGGCGAAGCGGGCACGGCCGGGCGGCGGCGGCGGTGACGCGTCGGGGCGGTCATCTTTCTGGCCGCTCATGACCGCGGTGAAGCCGGCGGGGACGGTGATCTTCGCTTCCCAGCTCTGCCGGATGCCAGGCGAGTCCTGGGTCGGGATCCAGCTGCGGTTTTCGATCGATTCGCCCTGGCTGAAGAGGAAGGGGAGCTTCTTGCCCGCAGTCTGTTCGGGGGAAAGCCACTGCAGCGCGCCCGCGTCTGGGGCGGACTTGTAGTGGATGACGAGGTGGCGCGCGGCGCCGATCTGTATCTTCAGCGGGGCGCCGAGCTTCGGGTCGACCGCGCCGACCTGGTAGGCGAGTGCCTTCCCGTGACCATCGTCGATCGAGGTGATCTCGAGGCCTTCGTCGTCCAGCGTGATCGCCGCGATACCGGGCTTCGCATCGATGTCGAGCGCGGCGGTGCCGGCGAGGCGCTTGGCAGTCATGTCGACATCGAGGTCAAGCGCAAGATGGGTAACGCGCGCTTCGAGCGGTTTAGCGAAACTGTGCGGATCGACCACATCGGCAGTGGCGAGGATCGGCGCGATGGCCCCGGCGACAGAATTTCCCTGCGACACTGCGCCTTGCTGGCAGGACGCAAGCAGCACGGCGGTCGCGGCGAACAATTTACGCATGGTGGTTCTTACATTGGCCACGGCGGCAAGGCGCGCGCGCCTATTTCTTCCGCGTGAAATCGACCGCGACGACGTTGCTGCCGTCGTCGACCTGCGGGGTCGGGGGGGAATCGTTCTGGGGAGCTTCCGGGACTTCATGCTCGAGCGGGGCGCCGCTGGCCTGGAACTTCAGGCTGAAATCGACCGCGGGGTCGACGAAATCAGTCACCGCCGCGAACGGCACGACTAGCGTCGAGGAGATTCCACCGAACGACAGGCCGACCGAGAAATATTCGCCCTCGACCTTCAAATCCCAGAAGCGGTGCTGGATAACGATCGTCATCTCCTCGGGAAAGCGCTCCATGAGGTGCTTGGGAATCGAAACGCCGGCGAGGCGGGTCTTGAAGGTGATGTAGAAATGATGCCCGCCGGGAAGCGTGCCGGTCGCTTCGACCTCGCGCAGGACTCGGCCGACGACTTCGCGCAATGCCTCCTGGACGATCTCGTCGTAGGGGATCAGGCTTTCGGGCGTGTCGTCGGACATGCTGCCGTGGTAGCGCCGGGGACGTTGCGGTCAAGCGGAGTCAGACGAACATGCCGATCGATGTCAGCCTGCCATATGACGAAGGTAATATTTTGGCGCGGGTCCTGCGCGGCGAGTTGCCATGCAACAAGGTCCATGAGACCGAGCACAGCCTGGCGATCCACGACATCAAGCCGCTCGCGCCGATCCATGTTCTGGTGATCCCCAAGGGAGCCTATGTGTCCTGGGACGATTTCTCGGCGAAAGCATCTGAAGCAGAGATCGCCGACTTCGTTCGCGCGGTCGGCGAGGTCGGGCGGATGACGGGGGCGTCGGCGCAGGGGTATCGGGTGATGGCCAACACCGGCAAGCGCGGCGGTCAGGAGATCGCCCATCTGCACGTACATGTGTTCGGCGGGGCACCGCTCGGGCCGATGCTATCCCGTTGAAGATCTGGCGCGCTAGGGGATTGCGCGACCGCCTTTAGGCGCTAGGCTTTGCGCCAGCCAAGACACGCCCGAGGGGACGCACATGTTATTCGACCGCGTAAAGTCATTGGACGCGATCCTCGCGACCGCCGAGAAGAAAGGGCTGCATCGATCGCTCGGCGCGTTCCAGCTGACCATGCTCGGGGTCGGCGCGGTCATCGGGACGGGGATTTTCGTGCTGACTGCGGTCGCGGCGCAAAAAGCCGGTCCGGGCATGATGCTGAGTTTTTGCATCGCCGGGTTCGTCTGCGCAGTCGCGGCGCTATGCTATTCGGAACTGGCGTCGATGGTCCCGGTCGCGGGGTCGGCCTACACCTACACTTATGCGGTGATGGGCGAATTGCTCGCGTGGATGGTGGGTTGGGCACTGGTGCTCGAATATGCCCTGGGAGCGAGTGCGGTCGCGGTCGGCTGGTCGAACCATCTTGTCGGCGCGCTGGCGGACAGCGGCGTTCACTTCCCCGCGCTGATCAGCAACGCCGACGGGCTGATGGCCAAGGTCGCGCTGGCGTTTGGCTCGACGGCGACGCCCGACCTGCTTGCCGCTGCGCAAAATGGCGGCTTCATCAATGTGCCGGCCATCGTCGTAGTCCTGGCGGTCACCGCCTTGCTCATCAAGGGTACGACCGAAAGCGCGATGGTCAACGCGGTGCTTGTCGTCGTCAAGCTGATCGCCCTGACCGCGTTCATGGTTCTGACGCTTCCAGCGATCAAGGCATCCAATTTCCATCCGTTCACCCCGACGGGCTTCGGGAACCTGACCAGCGGCACGGGCTATGTCGGCGCGGCTGCATCGATCTTTTTCGCCTATGTCGGGTTCGACGCGGTCTCGACCGCGGCCGAAGAAACCAAGAACCCGCAGCGCAACGTGCCGATCGGCCTGATCGGTAGCTTGTTGATCTGCACCGTCATCTACCTGCTGGTTGCAGCCGGTGCGATCGGCACTGTTGGTGCGCAGCCCGTCACATCGGCGGCGGGTGCCTTCCTGGCTCCAGGCTCGCCCGAAATGGCGGGGCGCTGCGCAGCGATCGTTGCCAGCGGCGTGACCGAGCCTCTGGTCTGTTCCAAACACGCGCTGGTTCACGTCCTTCAGACGATCAATTACCCCGTGGTTGGTTGGTTGGTCGGCCTCGCCGCGATCATCGCGCTGCCTTCGGTGGTGCTGATGATGATGTTCGGCCAGACGCGCGTGTTCTTCACAATGGCTCGTGACGGCCTGCTCCCGGCGTCGTTCGCCAAGGTGCACCCCAAGTTCAAGACGCCTTATGTCGTGACCGCGGTCACCGGCCTGTTCGCGCTGATCTTTGCGGGCTTGCTGCCGGTCGGCAGCCTGGCGGACTATTCGAACTCGGGCACCTTGTTCGCGTTCGCGATGGTGGCGCTCGCGGTGCTCATTTTGCGGGTGAAGGATCCGTCGCGCAAGCGCAGCTTCCGGACGCCGGCGGTGTGGATCGTCGCGCCGGCCGCGATCATCGGTTGTATCGTCCTTTACGCCGCGCTGGACACGACATCGAAGCTGGTGCTGGTCGGTTGGGGCGGGATCGGCCTGGTCGTCTACTTCCTCTACAGCCGCAGCCGCAGCCATGTCGGCCGTGGCCTCAGCGAAGTGCATGAGCTGGACGAGGACATGCCGCCATTGCCGGTGCCGCCGATGCCGGGCGCGCCTACGCCGGGCGGCAAGGACGCGTGATGGTGATGGCCGAGCCCCGGCTTGGGGTTCGGCCACTTGCCGACTATAGCGGCGCGATGTGCTGTCGCGTGAGCAAGGGTTGAGATGGCGAGCGAGCCTGCACGGCTGATCGATCCCGTCGACCCGGTCCCCGTCCCGCCGTCAACCCGTTATCCGCTTGCATCGGGGCGCAGAGGCGGTCGCGGCAAGGGTCCGGCGCGACCGATCCTCGAGAAGGTCAAGCTCGACAGCCCCTTCTTCCACGACAAGAATCGTGCCTTCTGGCTCCTCCAGTCGGCCGGCTGGACGGGCTATTTCATTCTCCGCTCGCTAAGCGGGATCGCCAATTCGATGGGCCTGATGTTCCTGGTCCATACGCTGTTGCTGACCGCGACGGGCTATTCGCTGACGCTGCTGATGGGATCGCTCTATCGCCGGCTGATCCAGATGCCCCCGCTGTGGACCGCAACGCTGAGCCTGGCGACGGTAGTTGTCGCCTCAGCGGTATTTTCGTTCATCGAGACGTGGAGCAATGCGACCTTCGTTCGTCCCGACGCGCGACCGGTGGGGATCGAGTATCTCGGCGCGATCCTGCTCGACTTCGCGCTGCTTGCCGCGTGGTCGGCGCTTTATTACGGGATCAATTATTACCTGTTACTCGAGGAGGAAATCGAGCAGCGCGAAGAGATGGAGAGCCAGGCGTCGTCGGCCCAACTGGCGATGTTACGCTATCAACTAAACCCGCATTTCCTGTTCAATACGCTGAACTCGATCTCGACGCTGGTGCTGCTTCGGCAGACCGAGCGGGCCAATGCGATGCTGTCGAGGCTAGCGTCGTTCCTGCGCTACACGCTGATCAACGAGCCGACCGCGCAGGTGACGCTGGCGCAGGAGGTCGAGACGCTGAAGCTTTACCTCGAAATCGAGAAGATGCGCTTCGAGGATCGGCTGCGCCCGCATTTCAGGATCGATGCCGAGACGATCGGGGCGCGACTGCCCTCGCTGTTGCTCCAGCCGCTGGTCGAGAATGCGATCAAATATGCCGTGACGCCGAGCGAAGACGGGGCCGATATCTGGATCACCGCCTCGCGCGAGGGGAGCTGCGTGCGGATCGAGGTGGCCGACAGCGGAGCGGGAGAAGGGAGCCACGGCATGGCGACCGAGTCGACCGGGGTCGGGCTCGCCAATATTCGCGACCGGCTGACCCAGGCGTACGGCGCGGCGCATGGATTTCATGCCCAGGCGAACGATAAGGGGGGTTACAGCGTTATCCTCGAAATTCCGTCCGAGAGCGAGTATCGATCATGACCATCCGCACCATCCTCGTCGATGACGAGCCGCTCGCCACGCAGGGACTTCAGCTAAGGCTCCAGGCGCATGACGACGTCGAGATTATCGCTACCGCCGCCAACGGGCGCGAGGCGATCCGCGCAATCAAGGCCGACAAGCCCGACCTCGTCTTCCTCGACATTCAGATGCCGGGGTTCGACGGTTTCTCGGTCATCCAAGGGGTGATGGAGGTCGAGCCGCCGCTATTCGTGTTTGTCACCGCGTACGGCGACCATGCACTGCGCGCGTTCGAGGCGCAGGCGGTCGATTATTTGATGAAGCCGGTCGTGGAAGATCGGCTGGCAGCGACGATGGACCGGGTGCGCCAGCGGCTCGCCGAGCGCCGCGGGGCGGTCGAAGCCGAGCGGTTCAAGGAAGCGCTCGAGGAACATGCCCCCGAGGCGGCGGAAACGCTGGCCGAGGACAGTGCGGCGGAGGGGCCAGCGCCGAACCGGTTCGAGAAGATGATCAATATCCGCGATCAGGGGCAGATTTTCCGCGTTGACGTCGACACGATCGAGCGGATCGATGCTGCGGGCGATTACATGTGCATCCAGACCGGCAACAATACGTTGATCTTGCGCGAGACGATGAAGGACCTCGAGAAACGGCTCGATCCGCGTCGCTTCCAGCGGGTGCACCGCTCGACGATCGTCAACCTCGACCTCGTCAAGCAGGTCAAGCCGCATACCAATGGCGAGTGTTTCCTGGTGCTCGAAAGCGGCGCGCAGGTGAAGGTGTCGCGGTCGTACCGCGATGTCGTCGCGCGATTTGTGCATTGAGCAAGTTCGGGACCTTCGCCGCGCTGCATGTGCCGGGGTATCCGGTCGTGCTTTACAATGTGTGGGATGCCGGGAGCGCGAAGTCGGTCGCGGCGGCGGGGGCAAAGGCGCTCGCGACGGGCAGCCATCCGGTCGCCGATGCCAATGGCTGGCCCGATGGCGAGCAGGTTCCGCTGGACTTCGCACTGGCCAATGCGGCGCGCGTCGTGAGCGCGGTCGATCTGGCGGTGAGCGTCGATTTCGAGGGAGCCTATTCGGTCGATCCCGGAGCGAATGGCGCCAATCTCGCGCGGCTTGCGGCGACGGGGACGGTCGGGTGCAATTTCGAGGACCAGGTGATCGGTGGTGAAGGGCTGCACCCGTTGCCGCTGCAGACGCGGCGGATCGCGGCGATGCGCAAGGCGGTCGGCGACGCCTTCTTCATTAACGCGCGGACCGACCTATTCCTGAAGCACGCGCCCGAGACACATGACACGGCGCTGCTCGACGAGGCGATCGAGCGCGCGCTGGCCTTTGCCGACGCCGGGGCGAGCGGCTTCTTCGCACCGCGGCTGGGTGATTTGAGACTGGTCGAGAAGCTGGTCAAGGCGTCTCCGATCCCGGTCAACGCGATCGCCTTTCCCGGCGGACCGAGCCGGACCGAGTGGGCGAACGCGGGAATTGCGCGGATCAGCCACGGACCCTTCCCACACCGGTCGCTGATGAAGCAGCTCGAAGAGGCCGCGCGGGCCGCGATTTCGGGTTAGGGGGTGAGGTTGGGGGCGACTAGCTCCGCGACCGCTCGGCGTGAGCGCCACCAGCGGCGCTGCGGTCCTGATTTCAGCACGCTGCGGCGGAACAGGCGGGCGCCGGCGCGAAGGATCAGCGCGACCCATAGCGCTTGCCAGATGAGCGCGGCGAGGTGCGGCCACAACATATCCTGCTCGGCGGCGCGCGCGATCATGGTGAAGGGCGAGGACAAGGGGAAGATCGCTGCGGCGAGCCCGCGCGGCTCGTCGATGTGGCCGACTGCAGAGGCGCCGAAGAAATAGATCGCGCTTTGAGCGAGGACGACAGGCATGTTGATCGTCTGGATCTCGCGCACGCTTCCTGCCTGGCTGCCGATGGCGAGGAACACCGAGCCGATGAGCAGGTAGGCCATCGAGAAATAGGCGACGGTGAGGGCGACGAAGATCGGCCAACCGATTGCCGGGGCGGGCAGGCCGGCGAGTCCGGCATTCGACCAGATCGAGATGGCGATGGCGCCGGTGACGACCCACACCGCGATGCCGACGAACGAGATGGCGAGCATCGCGAACAGCTTGCCGACGAAGATCGCCTCGACCGGCACGGCGGCGGCGAGAATCTCGATCGCCTTGTTCGACTTCTCCTCGATGAGTTGCGACAGCACCGCGCCGGCGAGGAGGATGGTGAGGAGGAAGATGATCGTCTGGCCGGCGCGCGCGGTCAGGCCGCGGGCACTGGCGAGGGTGCCGCCCGAACGATCGGTCGAGACGACGGTGATGACGGGGGGAGCTCGGTTGGCGGCGTCGACGCGGGCGTCGGCGATGATATGGCCGAGCTGGGCGACCGTGGTGCCGTCGGAATGTATGGTGCCGGTGAGGTGAGGGGCGGCACCGAAGCCGTCGAGCACTGCGAGGACGGGAGGCTTTTTCTGGGCAAGCAGGGCCGCGCGCTGTGCAACGAGGTCCGGCGCGGGGTCGGCGCGGACAAGCTCGACCAGGGCCTCGCCAGCGACCGCGGCGAGACGATCGCGCGCGGCCTGAAGCGGCGCGAAGTCGGCGGCGCTGGCGATCACCGCAACGGTCGGCTTGGCGCTGTCCTCGGCGAGCTTCGCACCCATCCCGCCGAAGCCGATCCCCATCGCGACGGGGAACAACGGTCCAAGCAGGAACAGCAGGAAGGTCTTGCGAAGAACGGTCGCGGTAAAGTCGCGGCGGGCGATCACGAAGGACGCGCGGAGAATTTCGGGAAGGCGGGTCATCAGGCGGCCTCCGCCTGAGGCTGGTCCATTGCCGCCATCGCCGCCTCGCCAGCGATGGCGACGAAGGCGTCGTGAAGACCCGGGCGCTCGATTGCGAGGGTTTCGATCCCGGCGCCGCCGTCGAGCAGGGCGCGAAGGAGGGGCTCGGGTCCGCCTTGCGGAAGCTCGAAGGTCCATTCGGCGCCGTCCAGGCGCGCGGTGACGGGGAGCGCGGCGCGCCACGGGCCGTCGGGAGAGCGGGTGCGCAGGCGGACGATCGGGCGGAGGCGGTCGCGCGCCTCGTCGACCTCGCCCTCGAACGCGACCTTGCCCTCGGCGATGATGGCGACCCGTTCGCACAGGCGTTCGGCGTGGGCGATGACGTGGGTCGAGAAAATGACAGTGGTGCCCTCGGCAGCTTCACGGCGGATAAGTGCTTCGAGCTTGGCCTGGTTGATCGCATCGAGCCCGGAGAAGGGCTCGTCGAGGACGATGAGGCGTGGCTTGTGAACCAGCGTGCCGAGCAGCTGGACGGTCTGCGCCATGCCCTTCGAAAGGTTGCGGATCGGTTTGTCAGCCCACGCGCCGAGGCCGTGGCCCTCGAGCAGCTCGCGACCGCGGCGCTTGCCTTCGCGCAAGGGCAGGCCGCGAAGCGCGCCCATGAAGGCGATCGCGTCGACGGCGTGCATCGAGGGGTAGAGGCCGCGCTCCTCGGGGAGGTAGCCGACCTCTCGAGCCGCCTCGATCGGCTTCGACCGGCCGAGCAGCGTCGAGCTTCCCGACGAGGGGTCGATGATCCCGAGCAGCATGCGCAGCGTGGTCGTCTTGCCCGCGCCATTGGGGCCGAGAATGCCGTAGATTGCGCCGACCGGAACCGACAGGCTGACCCCGTCGACCGCTCGCTTGTCTCCGAAATCCTTGACGAGATTGTGCGCGGTTAGCGCGAGCCCAGTTCCACTCATGGCGGCAACTGGTAGAGGGTCGAGGTTAAATGACAATGAGCATCGAAAGCCGCATCCACGAAAAAGCCGCCGAGCTGGGGTTCGTCGCGTGCGGGTTCGCGCGGGCCGATGCCGCGCCCGAGGCCGGAGCGGGGTTGCGCGAGTGGCTTGCCGACGGCCGGCATGGCGGGATGGGGTGGATGGAGGCGCGGGCCGACGAGCGGGCGTCACCGAACGGGTTGTGGCCCGAAGCCAAGTCCCTGATTGCGCTGGGAATGTCTTACGCGCCGGCGAACGATCCGATGGCCCTTGCGGACCGGAAGGAACGCGCGCGCATCTCGGTTTATGCGCAGGGCGGGGACTATCACAAGGCGGTCAAGAAGGGGCTGAAGGCGCTCGGGCGGTGGCTCGCCGAGGAGACCGGGTGCGAGCTCAAAGTGTTCGTCGATACCGCGCCGGTGATGGAGAAGCCGCTAAGCGCCGCGGCGGGGATCGGGTGGCAGGGTAAGCACACCAATCTGCTCAGCCGCGAGCATGGCAACTGGCTGTTCCTCGGGATCGTGATGACCAACCTCGAGCTTATCCCTGACGCCCCGGCGAGCGATCATTGCGGGTCGTGTACGCGATGCATTGTGGCGTGCCCGACGGGGGCGATCACCGGTGCCCACCGGATCGATGCGCGGCGGTGCATTTCCTATCTGACGATCGAGCACCACGGGCCAATCCCGACCGAGTTTCGCGCGGCGATGGGCAACCGGATTTATGGGTGTGACGATTGCCTGGCGGTGTGCCCGTGGAATCGCTTCGCCGAGGCGGGACAGGCCAACCGGGCGTTTCTGCCGCGGGCCGAGCTGGCGGCGCCGGCGCTGGGGGATTTGCTTGGGCTCGACGAAGCGGGGTTTCGCGAGATGTTCGCGGGATCGCCGATCAAGCGCATCGGCTGGGCGCGAATGATGCGCAACTGCCTGGTCGCGGCGGGGAATAGTGGGCGGGCCGAGCTGCGGGGGGGTGTCGAGCGGTTCTCGGGGAGCGAAGACCCGGTGCTAGCCGAGGCGGCGGGGTGGGCGTTGACGCGTCTAATCCGGTAATTCGTGCAGCCGCAGCGTTTTGCCTGGTTTAGACTAGGCTGCGGGCGCCCGGCAGCGCAGTTGCATCAATTCTCTATTTGCCATTGCGTTTGTTTCGGCGTCGACTCAATGCCGCGGCCTGGAGCATCTCTAGCTAGTCGCCTTGCACCCGCATGACTGGATACTCCCGATTGTCGCAATAGCGTTTGGTCTCCGAGTGCCGGGCCGTTTTGGCGCATGGCAGCTCGGCGGGAATAGGCGAAGACGCGATGCTTCGAAACGCCGCGCTATCCGTTGACACCCTCGCTTCGGTGCTCGGAGAGAGCATCGATTGCGTGAAGCTCGTCGATATCGACGGATCACTTCAATGGATGAACGCGAGCGGGATTTGCGTCATGGAGATAGCTGATTTCTCCTTGGTGAAAGGAAGTCCGTGGGTCGATTTTTGGCCCGCGGAAACACGCGCGACCATTTTCGACGCATTCGAAGCCGCGACTACGGGGAAGACTGTCCGGTTCGACGGCTTCTGTCCGACGGCAACCGGCGCGCCGCGATGGTGGGAAGTCAGCGTGTCACCCGTCAAGAATACGTCCGGCGAACATGCAGGCTTTCTGGCGGTATCGCGTAACGTCACAGCCGAACGCATGGCGCAACAGGCGTTGCGCGACGCACAGGTTTTTGCACAAAATCTCATCAATACTGCGCCGACGATCATCGCTATCTTCGATCTCGTCGAGCAGCGTAACGTTTTCGTCGGACCGCAAGTCTCGACCCTGACTGGCGTGAATGATTTGGACTACAACGGTTTGGGCCATGAGGTGATACCAGCCCTCATTCACCCCGATGACGTTCAGCTCGTCACGGCTCATTATGCTGCTATCTGCTCAGGCAAGCTTCAGCCTCCATTGCAAATTGAGTATCGCATCGGGAGGCCCGACGGAGGATGGCTGTGGCTGGCCTGCATTGAGGTCGTTCACGCCCGCGACTCCGAAGGCCCTCCCTTACAGATACTGAGCGCGTCGCTCGACATCACGCGCCGGCACGAGGCGGAAGCAATGCGCGATCTGGTCATGAAAGAGCTGGAGCACCGGATAAAAAATGCATTCGCCATGGTTCAATCGATCGCCTCGATGACGTTGCGGAAATTTTGTGAAGCCGAGGCCTGGTAAGGGTTCGAACAACGCCTGATGGCAATGGCGAAATCGCAGTCGCTGCTGACCGCATTGAATTGGCAAATGGCGCCGCTCGACGAGGTGGTCAATCGTGCCCTGCGTCCATTCGCCCAACGAAACGACGCTCGCATCAACCTGACTGGCCCGTCGGTCGCGATTGACGGACATAGCGTCATGGCCCTTTCGCTGGTGCTGCACGAACCGGCATCCAACGCATGCAAATATGGCGCATGGTCGAACGAGCAAGGCCACGTCATGCCTCATTGGCAAAGTGGAGCAAAAAATGTCTGCCTGCGCTGGACCAAAAGGGATGGACCGCCCGTCATGCCTCCCGCTCGAAGCGGCTTTGGAACGGTGCTGATCAAGAAGATGTTGGGCGGCAGTGGTGGCGTGACGATGGACTTTCGACCTGACGGGCTGATTTGCGAACTGAAGCTTCGCGTCGCTGACAGCTCGATAGGTCACCGTAACGGCGATACGGGCCCATTATGGCAAAACGTGCAGTAACGCTCACGAGGCGGTTCCGCCTTGCGCAGCGCAGCGCGGCTTAGCTCATTGCCTCGGCGAACGGCGGGGTTTCGGTGGCAGTGCAAGAATTACGCCCAAGGTTACGTTGGGGAATAACTCGGCCAGGTCATATCAGCGCGACGCTTCGATCGCGGCTTCGCAGCCGATCTGGTCGGTGTCGGCGCCGCTCGCCAGGCGGGTGTCGACGTGGGTGACGCGCTCGACGCCCTGGCCGCTCTCGGGGGCGTAGAGGTAGGCGTCGAGGACGCAGCCGCCGCCGCGATACTGGAGCTTGAGGCCAGGGCCTTCGCGGACCTGGAGGCTGGGCGCGCCGAACTGCTCGCCTAGCTGGGGCACGGCGTGGCCGTGGTTACGGCCGTGTTGGTGGGCGCTTTGGCGGGTTGGGGCGGGAGTGGCGACGGGGGCCGGGGTCTGACTAGCGCAGGCGGCGAGGAGGAGGGTGAGGGCGGGGGCGAAGCGGCGCATGCAGCTCTTGCTAGCCGGTGTGCGCGGTTGTGTCATCGCCCGCCGCCCGCTAACCGGCGCGCTTCTTTTCTCCGCAGGATTTCCCCATGATCGATAAGCCCCTCGACGTGCTCGCCATCGGCAATGCGATCGTCGATGTGATCACCGATGCCGACGATGCCTTTCTGGTCGCCCAAGGGCTCGACAAGGGGTCGATGCGGCTGATCGACGAGGGCGAGGCGGTGCGGCTTTATGGCGAGATGGGGCCGGGGCGCGAGTCGAGTGGCGGATCGGCGGGGAACACGGTTGCCGGGGTCGCGGCGCTCGGGCTCAAGGCGGGTTTCATCGGCCAGGTTGCCGATGATGAGTTGGGTCGGATCTACGCCCACGACCTGCGCGCGACGGGGGTGCAATTCACGACCCCGACCCGTAACGATGTCGGGGCGAGCGCGCGGTGTCTGATACTGGTCACGCCCGATGCGCAGCGGACGATGAACACCTTCCTTGGGGCGGCGCAGCGGCTGCCCGCGACGGCGATCTCGGCGGCGGAAGACGCGTCGGCCAAGATCCTCTATCTTGAGGGCTATCTGTGGGATCCGGAAGAGCCGCGCGCGGCGATGGAGGCGGCGATCGATGCCGCGCGGGCCGCGGGGACGAAGGTGGCATTCACCCTCTCCGACAGCTTCTGCATTTCGCGCCACCGCAATGGGTTCCTCAAGCTGATCGACGACGGACGCATCGATATCCTGTTCGCCAACGAGGACGAGATTCTGGCGCTGTCGGGTGAGAGCGACTTCGAGGCAGCGGTCGCTGCGGTTGCGCCCAAGGTGCCAGTGCTGGCGGTGACGCGGAGCGAAAAGGGTGCGATCGCGATTGCTGGTGGGGGGCGCGCCTCGCTTCCGGCCGAGCCAATCGCCAGGCTGGTCGACACGACCGGCGCGGGCGATTTGTTCGCGGCGGGGTTCCTCGCCGGTCAGGCGCGCCGGCTGTCGCTCGAGCAGTCGCTCAAGCTCGGCGCGATCGCGGCTGCCGAAGTCATCCAGCATTATGGCGCTCGTCCCGAGGCGGACCTTCGAGCGCTCGCAAGCGAACTGCTCTAACTCGAAAAAAAGGGGACTCGACATGACCACCGGCACGCGCAGCGAGACCGACAGTTTTGGGGCAATCGACGTCCCTGCGGACAGTTATTGGGGGGCGCAGACCGAGCGCTCGGTGGAGAACTTCCCCTTCGGCGCGAGCGAACGGATGCCGGTCGAGATCGTCCGCGCATTGGGCTTCGTCAAGCAGGCGGCGGCGCGGGTCAACGCACGCATCGGTGGGCTCGACGCTAACCTTGCAGAGGCGATTCAGCAGGCGGCGGCGGAGGTTGCGAGGGGCGATCTCGATGGCCAGTTCCCATTGGTCATCTGGCAAACCGGCAGCGGCACCCAATCCAACATGAACGCCAACGAGGTCATTGCCGGGCGCGCCAACGAGGCTTTGGCGGGGACGAAGGGCGGCAAGTCGCCGGTCCACCCCAACGACCATGTCAACAAGGGCCAGTCGTCGAACGACAGCTTCCCGACCGCGCTGCACATCGCCGCGGCGCGCGGGGTGGCGGACAAGTTGTTGCCCGCGCTGCGGACGATCCATGCCCGGCTGGACCAGCTGGCCAAGCAGTGGGACCATATCGTCAAGATCGGTCGGACCCATTTGCAGGACGCGACCCCACTGACGCTCGGTCAGGAATTCTCGGGCTATGCGCAGATGATCGCCGACAATATCGCGCGGGTCGAGGGGGCCATGCCACGGCTGCTCCGCCTCGCGCAGGGCGGGACCGCGGTAGGCACCGGGCTCAACGCGCCCAAAGGCTTTGCCGAAGCCTTTGCCAAGGAGATCGCCAACCTCACCCGGCTCGACTTCACCTCGGCGCCGAACAAGTTCGCCGAGCTCGCCGCGCACGATACTTTGGTCGAGCTGTCGGGGGTGATGAACGTCATCGCGGTTTCGATCAGCAAGATCGCGAACGATATTCGCCTGCTCGGATCGGGGCCGCGTTGCGGGCTGGGCGAGCTCAAGCTGCCCGAGAATGAGCCGGGCAGCTCGATCATGCCGGGCAAGGTCAATCCGACCCAGTGCGAGATGCTGACGATGGTCGCGGCACAAGTCATGGGGAACCATGTCGCGGTGACCGTCGGGGGCCTGCAAGGGCATTTGGAATTGAACGTGTTCAAGCCGTTGATCGGGGCCAATGTAATCCGCTCGATCAACCTGCTGTCGATCGGGATGGTCGGCTTCACCGAGCGCGCGCTGGGCGGAATCGAGGCCGACGAAGTGCGGATCGCCGAGCTGATGAACAAGTCACTGATGCTGGTCACCGCGCTCGCGCCCGAAATCGGCTATGACAAGGCCGCGAGCATCGCCAAATATGCCCACAAGAAGGGGCTAACGCTGAAGGAAGCCGGGGTCGAACTGGGGCTGGTCGACGAGGCGACATTCGACCGGGTGGTCAAGCCCGAGGCGATGCTGGGGCGCTAGCGTTCGACGAGTGCGAGCAGTCTCGTGGTAGGGATCAGAAGCTGAAGTTCACCCGCGCGCCGATGTTGTCCATGCCGGGGTTCTGGCTGCTGAACAGGGTGGCGTGGCTCAGGTGGACCCAGTGCGCTTCGAGCGAGGCGCGGTCATTGAGCTGATAGCCGACGCCGAGTTCAGGCTCGAACAGGATTCGGCTGCCGAGCGCGATCGTGTCGGGGTCGTCGAACTTTGCCGCTGAGCCATCATGGATAGCAAGGCCGAGGCCGGGGCGGACGAACAACGTTTTGCCAAACCGCCATGACAGGCCGGCAGCGGCGTAGCTGGTGTCGCCGGCGGTATTGAATGCGCCGAAGGCATAGGGCTGCAGACCGAGCCCGGGGAAGAGGCGACCACCGCGGAAGCCGAGCTGGAGGTCTATCCCCTTTTCGCGCCCGCCTTCGAGGCTGAAGGGGGAATGGACGGCGTGCTTGTAGACCCCGCCGAAGAGTTCTGCGGCGTGGGCCGGGGCTGCGGCGGAGAGCGCCGCGAGGATGGTTAGCGGGACGGTGACGCGAAGGGTGTTGAACATGCGCAAGGCTCTATGCCGCAACATCTTTCGGACGCGTGAATGCTCGCCGTCAAGCTCCGGCTTGCCAGGTGCGAATGGCGTCGATGGGGGTGGAGCAACATGATGATGTTGAGGGTCAGATTGTCGCGGATGACGAATAGGGGATGAGCTCAAGGAGGATGACGACGGCGACCGCGGCCCACAGCGGCAAGCGGCGCGCGAGGAGGAAGCCTGCGATCATCATGACGATATCACTGACCGAATTGAGCACGCTGTCACCCGAATAACCGATCGCGGCGGTCGCGCTGCGGTAGCGATTGATTATGATCGGGCTGTTTTCGGCAATTTCCCACTCGGATTCGATCAGAATCGCGATCAACAGGCGGGTCGCGACGGGCAGGCGACGGGCGACGAGCCACAGCAATCCGAAGAACAGGAAGCCGTGGACGATGTAGCTCGCGCTGTACCAGTCGGCGAGCATCTGGCTGGTCTCGGGGCTGGTCGAGGACGACACCCACAGCTTCACGCGGCCACAGGTGCAGATCGGCGGCCGACCCATCGCCAGCAGGACCGCTGCGGCGGCGAGGATGATGAGCAGCGGGGCGAGCCATGAACGCGAGCGGGTCATGGGGGAAGGCTAGGGCCGCGCGCGGCGCTTGCCAATTGCGCAATGGCGCGCAAGACGAGCGCACGATTCTCCGCCTTTTCGGCCCCCATTGCGACGGATCGCCGGTCGAGCTCGGCGTAACGACGCGCATGCCCGACGACGTCGTGTGGATCGACCTGCTTGAGCCGACGGTCTAGGAGGAAGCGCTGGTCGAGGCGCTCATCGGGTCCGACGTGCCGACCAGGGCCGACCTCGCCGAAATCGAGCCGGCTCGACGAGCGACAGGGCACGCCGTAACTGACGATGTCGACGCTGACCGGGATCGACGAGGGCGACCTGACCACCTCGCCGATCGGGTTCACCCCCACACCCAGCCACCTCGTCACGGTTCGCTATGCCGACCCGCGGCCGTTCCGCCTGCTCGCGGAACATTTGAAGCGCGAGCCCGACCTGGCGACCGACGCGTGCCATTTGTTCGTCCGCCTGCTGGACGCGGTGGTCGACCGGCTGGCCGACGAGATCCAGCGGGTGGCCGCCAAGATCGAAAAAATCTCGCGGCAGATTTTCCAGAAGGACCTGGAGGATCGGCGAATCCCCGCGGCGCGGCCGACCGCGATGCTGACGCGGATCGGGCGGGCGCAGTCGTTGCTGGCGAAAATCCGCGAGACCGCGGTCAGCACCAGCCGGCTGATCCACTTCCTCGCCGCGACCAACCGGGTGCGGCGGCTCGAGGACGAGCGCGACCATGTCGGCAGCCTCGCCGTCGATATTACCGCGCTGATCGATCATTCTAGTTTCCTTGGCGAGCAGCTGACCTTCCAGCTCGATGCGTCGCTGGGGTTGATCTCGATCGAGCAGAATGCGGCGATGAAGCTGTTCAGCTGGGCGGCGTTGGTGTTCCTGCCGCCGACACTGGTCGCCGGAATCTATGGCATGAACTTCGACCATATGCCCGAGCTTCACTGGTTTTACGGCTATCCGATGGCGCTGGGGATCATGCCGGTCAGCGGGATCGCGTCGCGGCTGCACATGCGCAAGCGCGGCTGGATCTGATCCACCAATCGTGACGCCGACGCAACCGATGGGGGGCGTTGCAGGGCGATGGCACAGAACGGGAAAAAGAGCAGGATCGTCGAGATCGGCCGGAAAGTGTCCGAATGGGTCTCGAACCTGTTCGCGCAAGCCCTACATGCAAATTCGGGTGATCGTCTTCTGCATTAGCTCGTTCGTGCTGAAACTCGACACCAATCTGCTCACCGCTGCGCTGTCGATCCTGGCGATCACGCTGACCCAGAAGGTGCTCAACCGCCAGACCGAGCGCGAGGTCGATAACCGTCGTCGCGATGTCGCGATGCACGCCAAGCTCGACGAATTGCTGATCGCGATGACCGGTGCGCGCGACGAGATGGCGGGGATCGAGGATCTCAAGGAGGAAGAGATCGTCGAGCTCAAGGAAAATATCCAGGACAAGGTCGAGGTGCTCGACGAGAAGCTTGAAGAGCGTGCTGAGGAAAAGGGTGCGCGAGGGGGTGTTGCTTTCTAGTCCTTTGCTGCGATGCGAAACGGTTGCTAAAGCGCCCGCACCCCCATCTCTCGAGCCAAGCGAGTAGCGCGCCATGATCCCGACCGGCCAGGACAGTCTCCACACCCGTTCCACGCTCGAGGCCGGGGGTAAGAAGTTCGCTTATTATTCGCTCGCCAAGGCCGGGGCGGCGCTGGGCGACGTGTCGCGGCTGCCCTATTCGATGAAGATTCTGCTCGAGAATCTGCTGCGCTTCGAGGACGGGGTGACGGTGACCCGCGACGACCTTCAGGCAATGGTCGACTGGCTCAAAGAGCGCAAGATCAGCCGCGAGATCCAGTATCGGCCGGCGCGTGTGCTGATGCAGGATTTCACCGGGGTTCCCGCCGTGGTCGACCTCGCGGCGATGCGCGATGCGATGAAGCAGCTTGGCGGCGACCCCAAGAAGATCAACCCGCTGGTCCCGGTCCACCTCGTCATCGATCACTCGGTGATGGTCGACGAGTTCGGCACTCCGCAGGCGTTCGAGGATAATGTCGCGCTCGAATATCAGCGCAATGCCGAGCGCTACGAGTTTCTGAAGTGGGGGAGCCAGAGCTTCGACGACTTCAAGGTGGTTCCGCCGGGGACGGGGATCTGCCACCAGGTCAATCTCGAGAATCTGGCGCAGACGGTATGGACGGGGCCCGACCAGAATGGCGAGGTGGTTGCCTATCCCGATACGCTGGTCGGGACCGACAGCCACACGACGATGGTCAATGGGCTGGGCGTGCTCGGCTGGGGCGTCGGCGGGATCGAGGCCGAGGCGGCGATGCTTGGGCAGCCGGTATCGATGCTGATTCCCGAGGTCGTCGGCTTCCGTCTGTCGGGGGCACTATCCGAAGGCATCACCGCGACCGACCTCGTGCTGACCGTGACGCAGATGCTTCGCGCCAAGGGCGTCGTCGGTAGCTTCGTCGAGTTCTATGGCCCGGGGATGTCCGCGCTGGCGCTCGCCGACCGCGCAACGATCGCCAACATGGCGCCCGAATATGGCGCGACCTGCGGCTTCTTCCCAATCGACGAGCGGACGATCGAGTATCTCAGGCTGACCGGACGCGACGACGAGCGAATCGCGCTGGTCGAGGCCTATGCCCGCGCGCAGGGAATGTGGCGCGACGACGCGGCGCCTGAGCCGCTGTTCACCGACAGCCTCGAGCTCGACTTAGCCTCCGTCCAGCCGTCGCTAGCGGGCCCAAAGCGGCCGCAGGATCGGGTCGCGCTGCGCGATGTCGACAATCGTTTCAACGACGAGCTCGAGGCGACCTACAAGAAGGCGAGTGATCCGCGCGTCGCAGTCGACGGTGCGTCCCATGACCTAGGCAATGGCGACGTTGTCATCGCCGCGATCACCAGCTGCACGAATACGTCGAACCCGTCGGTGCTGGTCGCCGCCGGGCTGGTCGCGCGAAAGGCGCGGGCGCTCGGGCTGACGCGCAAGCCGTGGGTCAAGACCAGCCTCGCGCCGGGCAGCAAGGTCGTCACCGACTATCTCGACGCGAGCGGACTGACCGAGGATCT
>JANMWM010000173.1:0-25607 GCA_031394005.1 Sphingomonas sp. | reverse complement strand
TCGCGATGCCGATCTTCCGAGTTCTGGTCTCAGGGTCGGCGCGCGAAGCAAGGTCTATTTTGCGGAAGCGCGGGTTCGACGCCGCACTATCCGTGTGACGATGGATAGGTATGGGCCGGTCACCCCGCATCGCGAGGGCTGGCCATGGCGCCGGGTATCGTGATCTATCAGATCGATGCGGCAATGGAAGGAAAGATCGATATCCGAAGGGGTTGGGATGGTGCCGCCTACAGGACTCGAACCTGTGACCCCCGCATTACGAATGCGATGCTCTACCAACTGAGCTAAGGCGGCGCTGACCCTACTAATCCACTACTAACTTCGAACGAGAAAAGCCACCCCACTGAAATCATTCGGCAATTCGGCGGTGACCCGCTAATTACGAATGCGATGCTCTACCAGCTGAGCTAAGGCCGCGCTTGGATAAGCGCTGCGCCCGTACCAGGCGGCGGCGGCGGGGCAAGCCGCTTGCCGGCGCACCTGCGCGAAGATGCTTAACGGTTTCTCAACAGCTTTGCGGCAATGTCAATCCGATCTGGATTTACCAAGGCGATCGCGACAAAGCATGGGTTCGTACAGCGCCAAAGGTGGTACCTTCGACACCCATGTCGACGAGCATCCCCAAACCGGCGTCTCCGCCGCCATCGGCACCGACGAACGCCGGATGCACGTTCGCGCCTATAATCATTGGGCGAGCCTGCTCGACGGGCGCGACTTCCCGTCGATCGAGGACCTCGATCCGGGTAGCGTCGCCGACTTCAGCCCGTACAGCGTGCTGCTCGACTTCACCGCCGGCCGCGACAACCCCGCCACGCCCTACATCGGCGGCGCGATCCGCACCGAATGCGATCTCGATGCCGAAGTCGGACGGATTTCCGAGGTCCCCGGCCGATCGATGCTGTCGCGGCTGACCGATCATTATCTGCAGATCATCGCCAACCGCTCGCCGATCGGATTCGAGGCCGAATTCGTCAACCAGCGCGGCCAGTCGATCTGCTACCGCGGCATATTGATGCCCTTCTCGTCGGACGGCGACACGATCGATTTCATCTATGGCGTGATCAACTGGAAGGACGCCGCTCCGGTCGATGCCGTGCTTCGGCCGGTGCTTGCCGAGGCCGTCCCGGCCGTCGTGCCCGCGGTCGCCGAGCATGGTTCGCTCGACCACGCGCAGGCACCCCACCTCAGCTGGGAAAACGGCCCGCTTCACGACGAGTCCGCTCCCGTCCTCCTCGAACCAGACGCCGGGCTTGGCGACTGGCTGTCCGCCGCGCGCGAAAGTGCCAAACTATGCAAGCAGCATGACGGCCGAAGCCGGGCCGCCCTCTATCGCGCGCTCGCACTGGCCTATGACTTCGCGATCGCGGCCCGCCGCGTCCCCGACGACTATGCCGAACTGCTTGAAGACGCCGGCGTCCGCGCTCAGGCCCGCGCGCCGATGACGCCAGTCGTCAAGCTCGTCTTCGGCCCCGACTATGACAAGACCCGCCTGACCGAATTCGCCGCCGCGCTCGCCCACGCGGCGCGGTGCGAGGTGGATTTCGGCGGCTTCCAGTTGTTTGTCGAGGAACGCGACGGCGGGCTAAAAGGCCTCGTCGCGGCCGAACGGATGGCGCGCCGCCCAGCGTCCGTGATCCCGGTCGACCCGCGCCGCCAGCTTCGCGAGCGTCCCGCGATGCGTCTCGAAGATCTTGCGACCAACCAGGAATTCGCGCTGGTCCTGACCCGCCGCGGGCCGTCGGGTGTGCATGAGATCGTCGGCTTGGTGAACGACGAAAAGATGGTCGAGCGCGCGGTCCGTCGCACCATCTGAGCACGGTCGCGCGCCGCTCACGATAATTTCAACAGCTAGCGTTGACGCCGCGCAGGTCGGTTAAACCGGGACTGACCAACTCCATCGAAAGGCCGCTGTGGCGAGGCTCGAACAACCGTCGATTGGCTCGGGAAAGGCGGGACGCCCCCAGTCCTGGAGGCTGCGCGCTTTCACCCTGGCGCAGCGCATGCAAAAGATTCGCAGCGCCAACGGAATGGCTCGGACTCCGTCATGGCACCTGACCCGTCGACACTTTCGAACTGACGGATAGGCGCGATGCCGGTAGATTATTGGCACGATCGCTATCTCGAAGCCCTCGCCAAGGCCGAGCAGTCGCTCGACCCCACGCTTCGGGAAATCTATCTCGAGTTGGCCGACCATTACCGCACGATGCATTCGCTCGTTGGCGACGCGGACAACGATGGCAGTGGCGAGGGTGACCAACCGCCTCATCCAAAAGTCTCGTAATCACCGTTTTTTCGTAACGGCGGTCTGGCGGTAGCGGCCACGGGACGATTTCGGCAAGCATTGCTAGATGAATCGCCTCGGCGGTGCTGCGCGCGCCGAGCTTGGCGAGCATGTTGGCGCGGTGCATCTCAACCATGCGCACGCTCAGCTCGAGTGCGCGCGCGACGATCTTGTTCGGCGCGCCCGCGACCAACAACCGCAGCACCTCGGCTTCGCGCGGGGACAGGCTCGCGACCTTGGTCGTCTCGTCGGGGCGATCCGCGCCATCGATTGTCCGGCGCGTCAAGGCGTGGTGCGCCGCCTTGACCAGCGTGAGCAGGTCGTCACTCGCGAACGGCTGCTCGATAAAGTCGAGGGCGCCCGCCTTGATCGAGCGGACCGCGCGCTCGATGTCGCCGTGTCCGCTGATCAGCACAACCGCGAACCGCTCGAGAAGGGCGGCATGGGATTCCAGCAGATCGAGCCCCGTCATCTGCGGAATCCGCAGGTCGAGCAGCAGCAAGCCCGGCGCCATTGTCGCGGCTTCCGCAATGAAGTCGGTCGCCAGGGCGTAACCTTGGCACGAATAGCCGGCCGACGTCAGCAGCGCGATCAACGAGCTTCGGAAAGCATCGTCGTCGTCGACAACGCAACAGGCTTCCGCTTCTCTATCCCCCACCGCGATTCTGTTAACTTCACGGCTATCCTGCCGTAACATCCAGTAAATACAATCGTTATGCACGACGGTCCTGTCTAAGGTCGCAGTCTGCAACGGGCTAGCGGGGTTGGCGGTCGGTGGAACAGCGGTCTATAGCGGTTGCAATCACAACGAACTGCCCGGAGCCAACCGCGATGACCGCCGAAACCCGCGTCGACGAGATCATCGCCGACGCGCTGCGCCTTGCGCTTGTCGGCGATGCGTTGCCGGGCGAGATCGCCGACTTCGGCAAGCCGGCGCAGACCGACGCCGCCCATTTCATCGCGCCGATCATCGCCGTGCGTAAGGCAGGCGCAGTCGCCATGCGGCTCGAATCGAGTGGCGGCGAGGTCGGTCACCGGCGCATGCGGCTGGTCATCGTCAATGACGACATGCCATTCCTGGTAGACAGCATTGCTGGCGCCATCTCGGCGAGGGGCCTCGCCGTCCACCGCCTGCTGCACCCTATCATGCGCGTCGTCCGCGACAAGGACGGCAAGCTGGTCTCGATCGGATCGACCGAAACCGCCGCCGTCCCCGAATCGGTCATTTATATCGAGCTCGATCGCGCCGACGCCCGCGCGCGCCACGAACTGGTTGAAGAACTCGACCGCGTCCTCGCCGCCGTCCGCGCGGCCGTCGCCGACTGGCCCGAAATGACCGCGCGGATGACCGCCGACGCCGCCGATGTCGCGCGCAGCGACGACGAGGGCGCAGCGCTGCTGAGCTGGCTCGCCGACAATCATTTCACCCTGCTCGGCCATGCCCAGCTCGACCAGGGCGGCCGCTTCCAGCGCGGCCTCGGCATCCTCGCCCGCGACCTCGCATTATGGAGCGACGGCGAGAAGGCGGCGATCGACCACCTCCTCGCCAGCCCGCTCGCGGTCCAGCTGGTCAAGGCCGACCGCGTCTCGCCGGTCCACCGCCGCGTGCCGCTCGATATCGTCCTCGTTCGTCTTGCCGATGGAACCCTCTCGATCCACGCCGGCCTGTGGACCAGCGCGGCGCTGCGCTCGCCCGCGGAAGAAGTCCCTGTGTTGCGCGAATGGCTCGACGAACTCGACCGCGAACTCGGTTTCGTTCCCAACGGTCACGCCGCCAAAGCATTGACCCACGCCATTTCGACCTTGCCCCATGACCTGCTGATTTCGCTCGAAGCGCCGCAGGTGCGCGAGGCGGCGCTGACCGCCATGTCGCTCGCCGACCGTCCGCGGCCGACGCTGCTACTCCGGCCCGACGCGCTTCGCCGCCATTTCTTTGTTTTCGTCTGGTTGCCGCGCGACGAGCTGACGACGCGGCGCCGCCTGGCGCTGGCGAAGATCATCGAAGAGGCGGTCGGCTCGAACGTCACCAGCTGGTCGGTCGAGCTCGGCGACGGCGAGCTTGCCCTGATCCGCTACTCGCTGCCGGTGACCCCCGACACCCCGCTCCCCGATGTCGCCCGGCTCGACGCCGAGCTCGTTGAAATGGTCCGCGGCTGGGCGCCGAGCACCGAGACCGAGCTCGCCAATCGCATCGGCACCGCGCGCGCGACCCGCCTCGCGCTGACCTATCTGCCCCTTCTTCCCGAAGAGTATCGTCTGCGTACCGGCCCGGTCGAAGCGGCGACCGATATCTGCCGCCTCGCCGACCTTGGCGAGAATGCGCGCGGTGCCCGGCTCGTCCGCCTGCCCGGCGACGTCGCAAACCAGCTCCACCTCAAGACCTACCGCCTCGGCGGCCTCATCGCGCTCAGCGAAGCGGTCCCGGTATTCGAGAATTTCGGATTCCGCGTGCTCGAGGAATTGCCAACCCCGCTCGGCGGCGGCGCGCAGGGGACGATCCACGACTTCCTCCTCGAGCTGCCCGCCGGGACCGACCTCGACACGCTGATAGCGCACGCCGGGATGATCGAGGAAGCCATCGCCGCGGTCTTGGGCGGCGCGGCGGAGAATGACGCCTTCAACCAGCTGATCCTGTTCGCTGGGCTCGACCCGCGCCCCGTCGCCTGGCTCCGCGCCTGGTTTCGCTACCTTCGCCAGACCGGGGTAGCCTATGGACTCGCCACCGTCGTCGATGCCCTCCGCTGCGCGCCGCACGCGACCAAATCGCTCATCGCGCTGTTCGCCGAGCTTCACGACCCCGCCCGCAAATCGCGCGATGCCGACGGCCAGCGCGCCCATTTCGACGCCTCGCTCCAGGCTGTCCGCGGGATCGACGACGACCGCATTCTGCGCCTGCTCCGCGCCGTCGTTGAGGCGACCGTGCGCACCAACGCCTTCGCCCCCGCGGCGGCCGAGGCGATCGCGTTCAAGTTCAACTCTTCGCTGGTTCCCGGCCTGCCTGCCCCCGTCCCATGGCGCGAGATCTGGGTCTATTCGCCGCGCGTCGAGGGCATCCATCTGCGCGGCGGCCCGGTCGCCCGTGGAGGCTTGCGCTGGTCCGACCGCCGCGACGATTTCCGCACCGAAATCCTTGGGCTGATGAAGGCCCAGCTGGTTAAGAACGCGGTTATCGTCCCGACCGGGGCCAAGGGCGGCTTTTACCCCAAGGCGCTTCCCAGCCAGACAACCAACCGCGACGCATGGCTTGCCGAAGGTACTGAAACCTACCGCATCTTCATCCGCGCCCTGCTGTCCGTCACCGACAATATCGTCGATGAAAAAATCGTCCACCCCGACGGCGTGACAGTGCTCGACGGCGACGATCCCTATTTCGTCGTCGCCGCCGACAAGGGCACCGCGACCTTCTCCGATGTCGCCAATGCCATCGCGCTCGAACGCGGCTTCTGGCTTGGCGACGCTTTCGCCAGCGGTGGCTCGCACGGTTACGACCACAAGGCGATGGGCATCACCGCCAAAGGCGCGTGGATCTCGGTCCAGCGCCACTTCCGCGAGGCCGGGGTCGACCTCCAGTCCGACCCGGTGCGCGTTGCGGGCTGCGGTGACATGTCGGGCGACGTGTTCGGCAACGGCATGCTGCTGTCGAAGAGCCTCAAGCTGGTCGCCGCCTTCGACCACCGCCACATCTTCCTCGATCCCGATCCCGACCCGGCCAAGAGCTGGGCCGAGCGGGCACGCATGTTCGCCCTGCCGCGCTCGAGCTGGGACGACTACGACCGTAACGCCCTGAGCAAGGGCGCGATGATCGTGCCGCGCTCGCAAAAGTCGATCGAGCTCACCCCCCAGGCCGCCGCCGCGCTCGGCCTCGTCGAACGCAAGTCCGACCCGACGACGCTGATCAACGCGATCCTCAAGGCCCCGGTCGACCTCCTCTGGTTCGGCGGCATCGGCACCTACATCAAGGCCTCGTACCAGCCGCACGGCGCGGTCGGCGATCCGGCCAACGACAGTCTTCGAGTCGACGCCAGCGAAGTCCGCGTGAAGGTCATCGGCGAGGGGGCCAACCTCGCCATAACCCAAGCCGCCCGTATCGAGTTCGCCGCACATGGCGGCCGCATCAACACCGACTTCATCGACAATTCGGCCGGCGTCGACTGCTCGGATAACGAGGTCAACATCAAGATCCCGCTCAACCGCGAGATGCGCGAAGGCCGGCTCGCCGAGGACGACCGCAACCGCCTGCTCGTGTCGATGACCGACGATGTTGCCAGCCTCGTCCTCGAGGATAATCGATTGCAGAGCCTTGCCCTGTCGATCGCCGAGGCGCGCGGCGTGACCGGCCTCCCCGGCTTCGTCCGCACCGTCGAAATGCTCGAAGCATCGGGCCGGCTCGACCGCAAGGTCGAAGGGCTCGAGACCAGCGACTCACTCCTCCGCCGCGTCTCGGACAATCGCGGCCTGACGCGTCCCGAGCTTGCCGTGCTGCTGTCGATGTCGAAGATGGCGCTCCAGTCGGCGGCCGAGAAGCTCAAGCTTGCCGATGACCCGCTGATGGAGCCCGAACTGTTCGCCGCCTTCCCCAGGGCGATGCAGAAAAAGTACGCCGACGCGATCCGCGCCCACCGCCTTCGCCACGAACTCGTCGCCACCAAGGTCGCCAATCGTCTCGTCAACCGTCTCGGCCCGAGCGTCGCGCTCGACCTCACCGAGGAAGAGGGCGTGTCGCTCGGCCAGGTTGTTGCCGCCTTCCTCGTCGCCGAGCAGACGCTCGACCTGAAACAAGTGTGGCATCTGATCGAGGCTGCCACGGTCACCGAACAGGCGCGCATCGCCCTGTTCGCCATCGCCGCGCGTTCGATCCGTGACCATGTCTCCGACGTTCTACGCACCACCGGCGCCGACGCCGGCGTGTCGCACCTCGTCAAGGAACTCGCCCCCGGCCTCGCGAAGGTCGCGACCAACCGCTCGAAGCTCATCCGCAGCGAAGTGCGCGGCGAAGCCTCGGCTCGCCGCGAGCAACTCGCCGCGCTCGGTGCCGACGATCGGCTGACCGACGCGCTGATCCGCCTGTTTGAGCTCGACGGCGTATTCGCCATCGCCGGGCTCGGCGCGCGCAAGGAGCTCGACGAAGTCGCCATTACCCGCGCCTACACCCGCCTCGGCGAAGCGCTCGGGCTCGACTGGGCGCAGCAACAGGTCGCGCGCTTTAACCCCGCCGACCCGTGGGAGCGGTTGCTCGTCGCCGGCCTCGGCCGCGATTTCGAGCAGCTACGAATCGACTTTCTCGGGCGCGGGCGGGGCGCCGATCCCGATGCCACGGTCGAGCGCTGGGTCGAGCGCAACCAGCCGCGCATCAACCAGTTCCGCCGGCTCGTCGCGCGCGCGCGGGGCACCGGCGCGGTAACCGTCCCGATGCTCGCCCAGATCGCCAGCCAGGCCCGCATTTTGCTCGCCCGCTAGTGAAGGCCGTCCTGCTGGGCCCGGCCGAGGGATTATCCCGAGGCGTTCGACTGGGCCTATGAGAACCAGGCCGAGGCGCTCGAGGCCGCCGGATTCGAGGTCGTCGGCCGCCGCTGGACAGACGACACGCCGGAGGCCGACGCCGACCTCGTCCTGCCGCTCGTTGCCTGGGGCTATCACCAGGCGCATCGAGCAGTAGCACGCCCCAAACCCGGCGACTATCGCGTTCAGCCCCACGTCGGCGGCACCGGAACCCTCTGCGAAGCCCCGCGCGAAGCGCTCGACCTGGCCCACCGCGCGCTTGCCGCCGCGCCGGCCCTCGCGACCTACGCCCGCGTCGACATGATCGCTGACGAGGTGAGCGCGCGGCAGATCATGGAACTCGAACTGATCAAACCCGCCTTATGGCTCCCCCGCGCGCCCGGCAGCACCGAGCGCTTCGCCACCGCGATCCGCGCCAAGGCCGAATAGATATTGGCGCACCGCTGAGGTCAGGTTCGGCACCCGCCCCGCCGACAATCGCGCCACGTCGACTTCGGCGACCAGCACGCTCAGTGGTTTCCCTTGCCGCCGTGCCTCATCCTCCAGTGCCGTCCAGAACATGGGCTCGAGGCTGATCGAGGTTTGGTGCCCGGCGATCGTCATCGATCGCTTCAATGGCGGGTGATAGGCCGACTCGCTCATCAATACATGTGTTGGCCGCCATTGATCGACAGCGTCGACCCGGTAACGAACCCGGCTTCCTCGTCGCACAGGAACGCCACGCCGCGCGCGATCTCGCTCGCCTTCCCGAGCCGGTTGACGGGTATCTTGGCGACGATCTTGCCGAGCACATCCTCGGGCACCGCGGCGACCATGTCTGTATCGATATAGCCTGGCGCGATCGCGTTGACCGTCACGCCATTGCGCGCCCCCTCCTGAGCAAGCGCCTTGGTGAAGCCGTGGATCCCCGACTTCGCTGCGGCATAATTGACCTGGCCGTACTGTCCCGCTTGGCCGTTGATCGATCCGATGTTGACGATGCGGCCATATTTGCGCTCCAGCATGCCGTCGAACACCGCCTTGGCCATATTGAAGCAACCGCCCAGATTGGTGTCGATCACGTCCTGCCACTTTTGGTAGTCCATCCGCTTCATCGTCGTGTCGCGGGTGATGCCGGCGTTGTTGACCAGCACGTCGACCGGGCCGAGGTCGGCCTCGACCTGCTTCACGCCGTCGGCGCACGCCCCGTGATCGGCGACGTCCCACTTGTAGGTCTTGATCCCGGTCCGCTCGGTGAATTCGCGCGCGCGCTCGTCATTGCCGGCATAGGTCGCCGCGACGGTCATGCCTTTGTCCTTCAACGCGATGCTGATCGCCTCGCCGATTCCGCGCGTGCCACCGGTAACGATTGCGACTCTGGCCATACTTACTCTCCTGCTTTTCCTGGCAGGCTAGGGGGCGGGCCACCATCCCGCAAGCTCGCGCCTAACGATCGCGTCGATCATTTCCATTCCGGCCGCGCCGTCATTCAAACATTCCAGACGCGCGAAATGCGTGCCGCCGGCGGCAACGAAATCCTCGCGCCCGCGAATTCCAAGCTCCTCGATCGTCTCGAGACAGTCGGCCGAAAAGCCCGGTGCGGCAATGGCGAGCTTCTTCACTCCGCGCCCCGGAAGCCCCATCAGAATAGTGTCGGTCGCCGGCTCGAGCCACTTGGCCCGCCCGAAGCGCGACTGGAAGCTGATCTCGGTCGGCACCGACAGCCGCTCGCCGACCAGTCGCGCGGTCTTCTGGCAATGGCAGTGATAGGGGTCGCCGAGCTTTAGTGTCCGCTCGGGCATGCCATGAAAGCTCAGCAGCAATCGATCCGGCGCGAAGTCGAGCGCTGACAGCTGCCGCTCGAGGTCATCCACCAGCGCGTCGATATAGAGCGGATCATCATAATAAGGCGCCAGCGTGCGCACCGTCGGCTGCCACCGTTTCGCCGCGACTCCCGCGAAGATCGCGTCGTTCGCGCTCGCCGTCGTCGCCCCGCTATATTGCGGATAGAGCGCCGCCGCGAGGATCCGCGTGCAGCCCTTTGCGATCAGCCCATCGAGCACAGCCGCAATCCCCGGGTTGCCATAGCGCATCGCGAATTCGACGATCACGCTTTCCCCAAGCCGCGCCTGCAACGCCACTGCCTGCCGCCGCGTGATCGCGGCCAGCGGTGACCCTTCCTCGCTCCACACCTGCGCATAAGCGTGTGCACTTTTCTTCGGCCGGGTGCGCAGGATGATCCCGTGCAGGATCGGCTTCCACGCGATCGCCGGGAGCTCGACCACCCGCCGGTCGCTGAGGAATTCGGCGAGATAGCGCCGCACTGCCTTGGCGTCGGGCGCGTCGGGCGTGCCGAGATTGATCAGCAGCACGCCGATCTTGGCGGGCGGGATCGCGGGATGGTCGGCGGGACGCGCTGTGGGGTGGATCATGCGACCGCCCTTAGATCGAATGGCAGCGCACGCAAGCGCCGCCCTGCGCTGGCGAGTGCATTAGCGACCGCCGGAGCGAGTACGGCTGCCCCCAGCCCCGACACCCCGCCCGGCGCGTCCTTGCTCGGGATCAGCTCGACCTCGATCTTCGGGGTTTCGCCCAGGTTCATCAGGCCCATGCTCCGCAACGGTGTTGCGCGGGGCATTCCGGCGACGAACTCGGGCGCCGCCGCCATGGCCGTATCGAGCGCAGCAAGCAGCCCACCCTCGACCTGCTGCCGCACCAGCCCCGGATTGATCGCGCGCCCGCAATCGACCGCCGCGACCAGTCGGTCGACCACGATCCGCTGGTCGGCCCCGACATGCGCTTGCGCGAGCAGCCCGATATGCGACCCGAACGCGCTGGCACAGGCGAGGCCCAGCCCGCCGCCGCTCGTCCCGCCGTCCCATCCGCCGATCGTCGCCGCCGCCATCACCGCGCGAGCCAGCCGCACATTGCCGCCGAGCAACCCGACACGGAACGCCAACGGCTCGACCGCCTGCGCCCGCGCCAGTTCGTCGATGAAGCTCTCGGTGAGGAAGCTCGCCATCCCCTCGGACCCGCCGCGCAGATAGCCGGTACGGATTGGCAAGTCGACCGGCACCCGCTTGATGCGGATCGTCGGCACGCCGTAAGGGATAATCGCGGCGGTAATATCGGCGGCAGGGCGCGGCGTCCCTGCCAGCCCCGCCAGCACCCCCTCGAGCCCAGGTGCGGTAACAATCCGCGCGCTCCACGCCGACAACCCGCCGCCGGGCGCTGGGAGAGCGGACAGCCGCGCAAGGAGGGGAGGACGTAGCGCATCATGATTGGCGCCGCTATTGTGCGGGACGGTCAGCTGCACCGCTCGCCCGGCGCGCTTTGCCAGTATCACCGCGATCGGCACCGCGTCGGCCTCCAGTGCCCGGCCCGATCCGCTCCCGACCGGCATCGGATAAAGCGAGACCGACCCCAGCGGCAACGACGCCGCCTCCGCCGCGGCCGCCCGCGCAAATTCTGGTCCTTGTGTGGGTGCCCACACCTCGAGCCGGTCGCCGCTGAACCGCGCCGTAGCGCACAAAGGTTCGAGCCCGAGATGCCGCGCCGGCGCGATCGAATAGGTGGCGGTCAGCGGGCGCGATCCGGCCACCACCTGCTCATAGTCGCCCCGCGCGAACACCGTCTCGGCATCCCCCCCGTCCAGCGCCGCCGCCATCAGCTTCTCGAGATGCGCTAAATCCGCATTCGAAGGCCCGGAGAATCGCGGTTCGGCTGCAACCAGCGCACGCTCCGCCGCGCTCCATGTTTCGCCGATGACCGCCAGCCAGCCCTCGGTCACGACAACATCGCGCACCCCTGCGACCCGCCGCGCCGCCGGCTCCGAAAAGCCCGTCAGCCGTCCCCCGGGAGGTGCCATCCGCAGCGAGGCGAAGACCATCCCCGGCAACCGCACATCGGCGGAAAAGCGAAGCGACCCGTCACTCTTGGGCGGCAGGTCGAGTCGCGGCAGTTCCTGCCCCGTCAGCTTTCCCGGTCCCCGTGCAACAACCTCCGCCGGATCGCGCTCGGCCGCCGCCGCCGCGAGCGACCCAAAAGACAACAGCTTGCCTTCATGGGTCACCGCCCCATCGGCCGTGTCGCACTCGCCCGCCGGAACGCCCCATTCGGCCGCCGCCGCCGCGATCAGCAACGCCCGCGCTCCAGCCGCCGCAGCCCGAAGCGGAGCCTCGAACGCGCGAATGCTAGTCGATCCGGCGGTTATCCGAAGGCGCGCCCGGGCCCGCCGCACCGTCCACGGCTTGAGCCCAGCGACGTCGATCAAACGATTGGCATAGATCGGCGACGATGGCGCTGGCTCGACCGCCATCTGCTCCCACTTCGCGCCGAGCTCATCGGCGATGATCTGCGCGAGGCCTGTCCACGTCCCTTGCCCCGCCTCGGCTTGCGGCGAGGCGAGGGTGACCCGCCCGCTGGTCGCGACTTTGATGAACGGTCCGAGGACGGCCTCCTTCGGCCCGGCGGCAAGCCCGCTGCCGACCCGGCGCGGCCAGGCGGCGAGCGCGACGATCAGGCCAACCCCCGCGCCGCCGCCGACCAGCAAGGTGCGGCGGTCGAGGTCAGGCAGCATCAATGGCCGTACAGCCCCTTCAGCGTCACGCGGTCAATCTTGCCCGTCCCCAGCCGCGGTAGCGGTTCGAGCGAGAAGGTGAAGCGCGTCGGCACCTTGAATGCAGCCAGCCTCGGCGCGAGGAAGACGCGAAGCTCGGGCTCATCGAGGCTGTGCCCTTCGGCGACATGGATTACCGCGACCGGCACCTCGCCAAGCCGCTCGTCGGGCGCTCCAAGCACGCACGCCTCGCCGACGGCCGGGCACGCGTACATCGCCGCCTCGACTTCGGCGCAGGCGATATTCTCGCCGCCGCGGATGATGATGTCCTTCTTGCGGTCGACCAGGAAGAGATAGCCTTCCTCGTCGAGATAACCGATGTCGCCGGTGCGGAACCAGCCGTCGGCGGTGAATGCCGCCGCGGTCGCCTTCTCGTTGTTCCAGTAGCCGCGGATGTTCGCCGCCGACCGGATCGCGACCTCGCCGCGCCCGCCCGCGGTAAGCTTCGCATCACCGTCACCGAAGATCGTCAGCTCGACGAATGGCGGTTGGGCGCGGCCCGTCGATGAAGGCTTGTCGGCATAGTTACTCCAGAAATTGGAGCAGCCGACGGCATTTGTCTCGGTCAGCCCATAACCCAGCGCCGGCTGGGCGTTGGGGAATTCCTCCTTCAACCGCTTGACGTGCGCCACCGGCCGCGGTGCGCCGCCCGCGGTGATGTCGGTCAGCGACGACAGGTCGTACTGGCCGCGATCGGGGTGATTCATCAGCTCAAGGCTCATCGTCGGCACCCCGACGAAGTAAGTGATCTTCTCAGCCTCGATCAGCTTCATCGCGTCGACCGTGTCCCACTTATGCATGATCACCATGCCGCGCCCGATGACGAAGCTGTTGAGCATCAGCGGCACTTCGCCGGTGACATGGAAAAAGGGCACGCTGACCAGCGTCTTGGGTGCGATCGTCGGCGCGCGGTCTTCCTTGGTCAGAATCCCGAGCAAGGTCAGCAGTCCGGTCGCATAGGCATAGACGCCGGTCGTCACCGCGCGGTGGGTCGACACCGCCCCCTTGGCATCGCCGGTCGATCCCGATGTGAACAGGATCGTGGCGTCGTCCATCGCCGTGACTTGTGGAAGCGGCGCGGCGGTAATGCCACCGAACAACGGGGCCAAGGCCTCCTCGAGCGGCCGCTCGATCGGCAGGCTGACCAGTTCAGCGCGGCTTTCCGACGCCTCGATCCGCGCCGCGCGGGGTACGTCGGCGACGATCAGCCTGGGCTCGGTCAGCGCGAGTCCGTGGCTCAATTCCTCGGTCTGCCACCAGCCATTGATCAGCGTCGCGATCCCGCCCGCCTTGAGCACCGCCATGTAGACCACCAGCCACGCCGGGCAGTTGCGCATCGCGATCCCGACCCGGTCGCCCTTGACGATCCCGCGCCCGACCAGCGCCCCGGCGAGCCGCCCGGCCCATAGGTTCAGCTCGGCATAGGTCAGCCGCTCCTCGCCCGCGATCAGCGCCTCGACTTCGCCGTTAAGCGCGCAGAAGGCGTCGAAGAAGGCGGGCAACGTCGGGGGCAGGTTGGTCGCAATCGCACGCCCAAGCTCATCGTGCCCGATGACGATACGCCCGCCTGGTCCGATTACCTCGGCCAGCGATTCATCGAACTTCACGTCGAGCTGTGAGCGCATCATCCCTCCTTTGCCTTTGTAGCTTGCGCCCTTATGAGGCGGCAACGCTGGAGGGGGAAGCCATGTTTGCGATGATTGTCGGGTCGATCAACTGGACCGACCTGCATTTGTCGCCGGTCGCGCTCGATCTCGGCTTCTTTCAGCTCAAATGGTACAGCCTCGCCTATCTCGCGGGCATCTTCACTGCCTATTTTTATCTGGGCAAGCTGCTCGACCAGCCCGGCGCACCGCTCGCCCGGCGCCATGCCGACGACCTCGTATTTTACGCCAGCCTCGGGGTCATCCTTGGCGGTCGGCTGGGCTATGTGCTGTTCTACAACCTCAGTTATTACCTTCAAAAACCGGCGGACATTTTGAAGCTGTGGGACGGTGGGATGAGCTTCCACGGCGGGGTCATCGGGACGACGCTGGGGATCCTCTACCTCTCTCGTAAGAACGAACTTAACTGGTTGAGAATCCACGATTATGTTGCCTGCTGCGTACCCCCGGGCCTATTCTTCGGGCGGCTTGCCAACTTCGTCAATCACGAGCTGTGGGGTGGCCCAACCACTGTCCCGTGGGGCGTGCGCTTCCCCGAGGTCGTCGGCGGCATCCAGGCCCTCGGCCCGCCCCGCCACCCGAGCCAACTTTACGAGGCAATCCTGGAGGGCGCGCTGTTGTTCCTGATCCTGGCGGTCATGTTCTGGCGCACCCAGGCCCGCTACCAGCCGGGCAAGCTCGTAGGCGCATTCATCTTCTTCTACGGCGTCTTCCGCTTCGGCCTCGAATATATCCGCGAGCCCGATGCCCAGCTGTCGCGCTTCACCGAGGCGACCCACCTCCACATGGGGCAATGGCTGAGCGTGCCGATGATCCTCGGCGGGCTATACCTGATGGCCACCGCCAACGGGCGTCGTCAGCGAGTCGAGCCGATCGCGGGGATGGAGAGCATCGCCTGACGAGCTTCGCCGACCAGCTGCGATCCCGAATCGTCGCCGAGCGCGGGATCGCGGTCGATGACTATATGGCCGCCTGCAACGCCCATTATTACGCGACGCGCGATCCGCTCGGTGCGGGCGGCGACTTCACGACCGCACCCGAAATTTCGCAAATGTTTGGTGAACTTATCGGTGCCGCGCTCGCCGACTGCTGGCTCCGCTCCGGGGCGCCAGGCGAAGCGATCTATGCCGAGCTGGGACCGGGCCGGGGAACGCTCGCCGCCGATGCATTGCGAGTCATGCGCGGCGGCGGATTCGTGGGCGAGGTGCATTTCGTCGAGACCAGTCCGACTTTGCGCACCGCACAGACCAGCGCAGTCCAAGGCGTCCGCTTCCACGACCGCCTCGCCAATCTCCCACCACGCCCGCTGCTGCTCGTCGCCAACGAATATCTCGACGCCTTGCCGATCGAGCAGTGGATCGGCGGAGAGCCGCGCAAGATCGTGCTCGCCGACGGTCAACTCCACTTCGCTCCCGAGGGCGAAATCATAGAGACCTCACCCGCTCGAAACGCCGAAGTCGTGGCTCTTGCAACCCACCTCGCCACTCACGGCGGGGCGGCATTAATCATCGATTACGGCTACCGCCAGGCTGCGTCGGGCGATTCGCTCCAAGCGGTCCGCGCTCACGCCTTTGCCGAACCGCTGGCCAATCCGGGCGAACAGGATCTGACGGCTCACGTCGACTTTGGGGCGGTCGCGAAGGCCGCCATCGCGGCTGGCGCGCGCGTCACGCCAATCGTCGCCCAAGCCACCTACCTCGAACGCCTCGGCATCGCCGCACGCGCCATGACGCTAGCGGCGAAAAACCCAGCGCAAGGCGAAGCGGTCGTCGCGGCGCGGCGGCGATTGTGCGATGCATCGGAAATGGGCGAAATGTTCAAAGTCATCGCGATCCGCTCGCCCGACTGGCCCGAGCCCGCAGGGTTTCGCGCATGATGTTGCGCGACGTCACCGAGGCTGACGCCACCTTGGTCGCCGACTTGTTCCGCGACAGCTTCACCGAAACCTTCGGCCACCTTTACGCGCCCGAAGATCTCGCGGTGTTCCTTGCGTCCAAGACCCCCGCCGACTTCACGCTCGAAATTGCCGACCCTGCATTCCACTTCCAGGTCGCGGGCGGCGCGGAGGGCAAACCACTCGGCTTCGTCAATCTTGGCCCGCCTAACTTTCCGATCGAGACTCCGCCCGGAACGATCGAGCTTCGCCAGATCTACGTCCTCGAACACGCCACTGGGCAGGGCGTTGGCGCGGCGCTTATGGACTGGGCCATCAACCGCGCGCAGGTTAGCGGCGCCCGCCACCTCCAGCTCAGCGTTTACATCGACAATGCCCGTGCCCGCCGCTTCTACGAGAAGCGCGGCTTCGCCGTCATCGCCTCATACACGTTCATGGTCGGCAACCACGCCGACGAGGACATCATCATGCGTGCTGCGCTGTGACTGTCGAGGTCATCCGTCCCACCCTGCTCGGCGACATCCCGCTCGGTTTCCTCGGGCGGCGTGGCGGCGTGTCGACTGGGGTCGTCGCGGGTCTCAACGTCGGCACCGGCAGCAGTGACGATCCCTCTGCAATCGCAGAAAATATCGCGCGCGCGACCAAGGCCGTCCTCCCCGGCGCGGCGCTCGCACGGGTGTATCAAGTCCATTCCGCCACCGCCGTTGTCGCCGAGCCATATCCTCTCGATCAGCGTCTCGAAGCCGACGCGCTAGTCACGGACCGCCCCGGTTTGCTGCTTGGCATCGTCACCGCCGACTGCGCGCCGGTCCTGCTGGCCGACAAACAGGCAGGCGTCATCGGCGCGGCGCATGCCGGTTGGCGCGGGGCGATCGATGGCGTCACCGACGCGACGATCGCGTTGATGGAAACGCTTGGTGCGCGCCGTGACCGCATCGTCGCATCGGTGGGGCCGTGCATCGCGCAGGATAGCTACGAGGTCGACCGTGGTTTCCGCGACCGCTTCCTCGACGCCGATCCCGCCAACGCGCGCTTCTTTTGCGACGCGCCGACGCCGCACTTCGATCTTGAAGCCTATGTCCTCGCCCGCCTTGGCGCCGCCGGGATCGCGGCGGCCGAGGGAGTCGGGCTCGACACCTATGCCGACTCCGGTCGTTTTTTCAGCTACCGCCGCGCGACCCATCGCGGCGAAGCCGACTATGGCCGCCAATTCTCGCTGATCGGGCTCTCGGCCTAGCGGCGAACCGCATTTGCCAATAGGGCGTTAGTTACAGGAGAAACCAACGTGACTGACAGTAAGAACCCGACCAGCCGCCGCCCAAAGACCCCGCGCACGAGCATCGGCAACCACAAGTTGAGCCCCGCGACGCTGATGATGGGCCATGGCTTCGACCCGGTTCTGTCGGAGGGCTCATTGAAGCCGCCGATCTTCCTCACCTCGACCTTCGTGTTCGAGAATGCGGCAGAAGGGAAGCGCTTCTTCGAGGGAATCACTGGCAAGCGCCCGGGCGGCGCCGAGGGGCTAGTCTATTCGCGCTTCAACGGCCCCAACCAGGAGATCCTCGAGGACCGGCTGCGGCTGTGGGAAGAGGCCGAGGCGGCGCTTACCTTCTCAAGTGGCATGTCGGCGATCCACACGCTGTTCACGACCTTCGTCCGTCCCGGCGACGTGATCGTTCATTCGGGTCCGCTCTACGCTGCGACCGAAGGCCTGATCGCCAAGATCATGAGCCAGTTCGGGATCAAATATGTCGACTTTCCGGCTGGCGCGACGCGCGCGGAGATCGACGCGGTGATCGCCAAGGCCAAAGCCATGGGCCGCGTCTCGCTGATTTATCTTGAAAGTCCCGCCAACCCGACCAACGCGCTAGTCGATGTCGAGGCGGTGGTCGCCTCGCGCGCCGCCGCGTTCAGTGGCGACGAAGTTCCGCCGATCGCGATCGACAATACCTTCCTTGGGCCGCTGTGGGCCAAGCCCCTCGCGCAGGGCGCCGACATTTCAGTCTATTCGCTCACAAAATATGCCGGGGGGCACAGCGACCTCGTCGCGGGCGGGCTAACCGGGACTAAGGCCTTGCTCGACAAGGTCCGCATGATGCGTAACACGATCGGAACAATCTGCGATCCCAACACCGCCTGGATGTTGCTTCGCAGCCTCGAAACGCTCGAACTCCGCATGACACGCGCCGGCGAAAACGCGGCCAAGGTCTGCGACTTTCTCCGCACCCATCCCAAGGTCGAAAGCGTCGGCTATCTCGGCTTCCTCGAGCCCGGGTCACGTCAGGCCGACATCTATAATCGCCATTGCACCGGCGCTGGCTCGACCTTCTCGCTCTACCTCAAGGGCGGCGAGAGGGAGGCCTTTGCTTTCCTCGACGCGCTTCAGATCGCGCATCTCGCGGTTAGCCTCGGCGGCACCGAGACGCTGGCTAGCGCGCCCGCCGCGATGACGCATTTGTCGGTCCCCGACGAGCGCAAGCAGGCGCTCGGTATCACCGACAACCTCGTCCGCATCTCGATCGGGGTCGAGAATGCCGACGACCTCATCGCCGACTTCGCCAACGCGCTGAACGCCGTTTAACGCGACCAGTCCGCGACCTGCCAGCCGCGCCGTGTCGCTAGTGTGCGGAGCTCGCGGTTGGGATTCACGGCGCATGCCTCGTCAGCCCATTCGAAGGCCGGCGCGTCCGAGCCGTGATCCGAATAGAAGCGGACGTGCGCCGCCGCGCGGTCGATATTTTCTTCGCTGACCCACTTCTCGATCATGATGAGCTTGGCGGGGCCGTAGCAATTGTCGCCATCGATCCGCGCGATCAGCCGACCGTCGCTTCCGCGCACCGAGCGAGTGGCGATGACGTCGTCGAAGCCGAGCCGCTCGGCGATCGCGTCGACGTAAAGTGCGTAGCTTGCGGTTGCCATGACGAGGCGGCGGCCCTCGGCGCGGTCGCGCGCAATCGCACGGATCGCGCCGGGCTGGATATTCTCGCGGATGGTCTTTTCGGCGAAGCTTTCGACCAACGGCTTTAATTCGTCGTCCCCCAGCGCATAGCCGAGCAGGAGGCGGTGGTTAATTTCCTTCAACCGCGCGCGGTCGATCGCTTTCAGGCCGAACGCGGTCATCGAGAGGGCTACGGCGGGAGCGAGCGCGAGGCGCCAGCGTGATCGCTGGGTCGCACAGTGGATCAGGAACGGGGTGTAGGTGGCGCGGCGCGTGATCGTCCGGTCCATGTCGTAGATGGCAAGATTGGTCATGCGGTACCTGCGATGATCGCCTCGACGAGCGCGAGGTCGGAAGGCTTGTCGACATCGACCGCTGCCAGCGGGTCGGTCATCATGATCGCGGTCAGGTTAATCCCCAGTTTTCGACCGATTTGCCACAATGACTGGTCGAGGGTGCGGAGGCGGAAAACTGCGCCGAGGAGCAGGGCGGGGCCGAAGGCGAGGAGCATACGCCAGCCCTTCTTGCGGTCTTGCTCGACGCCAGCCCAGAGGGAAATGGCGGCTGCCGCCTTCGGGGAGCCGATGGCGAAGAGGTTGGCGCCCGAATAGCTTCCGCCCTTGAAGCTGATCCAGGTACGGTGGCTTTGGGGGAGGCGGGATTCCAGATTTGCCTTTCCTACTAGGGCGATGGCGAGGTCGGAGCCAGTCGCGCCCTCCTGAAACTTCACTAACATCGCGCATGTGAGGAGGGCGTGGTCGGCGGTGGTGATGAGGATGGGGTAGGCGGTGGTCGGGTCGGCCAGGATTCTGGCGATGGTCGAGGCAATCGTGGTGCCAGATTCTTCAATCTTTATCATAGAGTTGACGGGCAAGACCGCGCCGATTTCGGCGACGTCCTGGGTCAGCACGCGGATTCGGGTGATGCTCGGGCAGGCGAGGAGCGCGCGCAGGGGGCGCAGCAGCATCGGCTCGCCCGCGACGGGGATCAGCGGCTTTAACGCCACGCCATTAGCCGCCGCGAAAGGGTCGCCGCCGGGCCGCGAGCCAGCCAAAAGTAAAGCGGTCCAACGGGTTGCGGGGGAAGGCTCGGACTGCGTCATGACAGGTTCGCTATAAAGCGGGATAGCGCGAGGGGAAGCCGCGATTAAGTTTCGCGAAACCGCACACAAGCTCACTGTGCCCTTGCCGCAAGAACGGTTTTCGCCCACTCTTATTTTTACATGGCCGCTCGTCCTCTTCCCGAACATGATGGCGAGACGTTCCGCTGCAGCGGCGCGCTGACGATCGGCCGTGCCGGATCGACTGCGCGTGAGCTCGATGCGCTTCCTGATGGCGGCACGATCGACCTCAGTAGAGTCGAGCGGATGGACACCGTCGGCGCCTGGCTGATCCACCGCGCGCAGCGCGACCGCAATGCCCAGGTCATCGGCGCCAGTGCCGACATCAAAGCGCTGCTCGACCAGGTTGCCGCGAACGATCATCCCGTCCGCATCCGCCCCGACCGTCGCCCCGCGTCGACCCGCGCGCTCGAGGAGCTCGGCGGCTGGACCTATGAGACCGGGCGCACGCTGGTCGGCCTGCTCGGCTTTTTCGGCGCGGCGCTGATCGGCTTCGGCAACGTCATCCGCCGCCCCAAGCGCTTCCGCTTGAACGCGGTGGTGCAGGCGTTCGACAGCGTTGGCGTGCATGCGCTCGGCATCGTCGGACTGATGTGTTTCCTGATCGGCATCGTCATCGGCCAACAGGGCGCAGTCCAGCTCGCCCAGTTCGGCGCCGAGTCCTACACCATCAATCTGATCGGCCGGATCACGGTGCGCGAACTTGGCCCCTTGATGACCGCGATCATGGTCGCCGGCCGGTCGGGATCGGCCTTCGCGGCGCAGATCGGGACGATGAAGATTACCGAGGAAATCGACGCGATGCGGACGATTGGGGTGTCGCCGATCGAAGCGCTGGTCGTTCCGCGAATGCTCGCCGCGGGGACGATGATGCCACTGCTCGCCTTCTTCGCGAGGCTGACGGCGATCATCGGCGGTGGCATGTTCTGCTGGCTCTATCTCAATATTCCGCCGCCGACCTATGCCCAGCGGATCAGCGAAGTGGTGCCGCTGCACGACCTCTATGTCGGCCTCATCAAGGCGCCGGTGTTCGGTTTCATCATCGCGCTTGCCGGTTGCTTCCAGGGGATGCTGGTCGAAGGCAATTCGGAGGAAGTCGGCCGCCGCACGACCAACGCGGTAGTCCAGTCGATCTTCCTCGTCATCGTGCTCGACGCAATGTTCGCGGTGTTCTTTTCCAAAATCGGCTGGCTGTGAGCGAGCCCGAGATCATCATCAACGTGCGCGGGCTGAAGAACCAGTTCGGCGACCAAGTGATTCACGACGGACTCGACATCGAGGTTCGCCGCGGCGAGATTTTCGGCGTGGTCGGCGGATCGGGCACGGTCAAGTCGGTCCTGATGCGCTCGATCATCGGGCTGCAGACCCCGACTGCGGGCGAGATCGAGGTACTCGGCGAGAGCATGATCGGCCGCAGCGAGGACGAGGCGAAAAATATCCGTCGCCGCTGGGGAATCCTGTTTCAGAACGGCGCGCTGTTCTCGACGCTGACGGTAGCGGAGAATGTCGAAGTCCCGATTCGCGAATATTTCCCGTTCATCAAGCCGCCGCTGCTCGACGAGATCGCCGGCTACAAGATCGCGATGTCGGGGCTCGACGAGAGCGCCGGGCCGAAATTCCCGTCCGAATTGTCGGGCGGAATGCGCAAGCGCGCCGGGCTCGCGCGAGCGCTGGCGCTCGATCCGGAGCTGTTGTTCCTCGACGAGCCGACCGCCGGACTCGACCCGATCGGCGCGGCGGCGTTCGACGAGCTGATCCAGAATTTGCAGAAGCAGCTGAATTTGACGGTGTTCCTGATCACCCACGACCTCGACACGCTCTACGCGATCTGCGACCGGGTGGCGGTGCTGGCCGATCATAAGGTCATTGCGGTTGGAACGATTCCGGAATTATTGGCTTTGGACCATCCGTGGATCCAGGAATATTTCAACGGGCCGCGCGGGCGAGCGGCGGTGGCGCATCGCGGTGCCAAGGGCGAAGGTGCCGATGACGGGGGAGCGGTCGGCGTGAAGCAGGAACGGGCAAACTGATGGAAACGCGCTCAAACCATGTGCTCGTCGGAGCGGTCGTGCTCGCGCTGCTGGTGGCCACGCTGCTCGGCTTCGTCTGGCTGGCGGGACTGTCGACCAGGGCAACCAACTGCTTCGACATTTATTTCAGCCAGGGCGTCGGCGGAATCGCGAAGGGCACCGCGGTCAATTATTCGGGCGTTCCCGTAGGCAAGGTCGAAAAGATTTCGCTGCTCCCCAATCGTCCAGAATTTGTCTGGGTGCGGATCGAGGTCGATGGCGAGGCGCCGATCCTCCAGGGGACCACCGCGCAGATCAAGGGCGTCGGCTTCACCGGGGCGAGCGAAATCAGCCTCGATGGCGCGGTCAAGGGCGGCAAGGCGATCAACCAAGCCGGACCGCAAGGCTGTCCGGTGATCCCGTCGGGATCAGGCGGGCTCGGGGCGCTGCTCAACTCGGCGCCGGAATTGCTCGATCGCATCCAGCGGCTGACCGAACGGCTGACCGAACTGATGAGCGACAAGAACCAGAATTCGATCTCCGACATCCTTGAGAACTTCGACAAGACGAGCCAGGTGCTCTCGGCCAAGGCGCCGCAGCTGGCGAGTGCGATTACCGACGCCCAGCTTGCCGCGCGCAATGCCGGCATCGCGGCGCAACGTGTCGGGATGCTCGCCGACAGCACCAACCGGCTGGTCAACGAGCAAGCGACTCCGGCGGCGCAGGATTTGCGGAAAGCGATCGGGTCGGTCCAGCGCGCGGCGGACAATCTCGACACCGTCGTCGCCGAGGCTAAGCCTGGGTTGAACAATCTCACCAAGTCGACACTGCCCGAGGCCAACCGCCTAGTCCACGACCTGCGCGATCTGTCGGGGAGCCTGCAGGGCTTTTCCGAACGGTTGAACCAGGGCGGGATCGGCGGGGTGCTTGGTGCACCCAAACTTCCTGACTACAAGCCTGGAAAGCGACGCTGATGCGCCTCATTCGCCTGATCTCGACCGCCAGCCTCGCGCTCGCTCTCACCGGCTGCTTCGGCGGCGGAAAAGTGCCGCCGGTGCTGATGACGCTTGCCCCGCAGGCCGCCGTCACGGCCAATATGACGCGATCGGCGGGGGCGGGGGAGACGGTCACGATCGACGATCCGGTGACACCCAAGTCATTGAAATCGTTGCGCGTGCCAGCCGAGGTCGGGGATACTTCGATTGCCTATATCAAAAACGCGCAGTGGATCGACACCCCCGATCATCTGTTTCGCCAACTGGTTGACGAGACGGTCAAGCGGACGACCAACCGCGTCGTCCTCGACCCGCGCCAGTCGACGCTCGATCCAGGGCTGCGCGTGAGCGGGACGCTCGACCGCTTCGACTATGATGCTTCGGCGGGGGCGGTGGTGGTGCGCTATGATGCGGCGATGTCGGCGACGACCGGATCGCGGGTCGAGATGCGGCGCTTCGAGGCGCGCGAGCCATCAGCCGGGACCAAGGACGACGTTGGCCCGGCGCTCAACCGCGCCGCGAACCGCGTGGCGAGCGAAGTCGCGCAGTGGATCGGCAATCACGGCTGAGCTTGATGCTTAACGTGGCGGGGCCACGTCGAACGCGACAGTGAGCCGTTCGCCCGCGCTGAACGGGCGAGTGCCGTGCCATAGCCAGGACGGGAACAGGACGAGGCGGCCGAGGCGCGGCTCGACCATTTGGGTCGCCGGCAGGTCGAGCCCGAGGTCGGCGGGTGGCGCGCCGAGTTCGAGCCAGCCTTCGGTACCGGGAAGCTTGTCCGGAAGGGCAACATAGAGCGCCGAGCTGATCCAGCCTTGCGGGTGGACATGGGCGGTGTGATGACCACCGCCCGACAATTGGACCGACCAGCTTCCGGCGAAGCGGATGCGGCGATCGCGCGGCTCGGCAAGCAGTGGGGACCCGGGCACTCGTGCCGGGAGGGCGGCGCGATATTGCTCCACCGCTTTCACGATCACGACGCGGGTCGCGCGAAGCTCAGGCTCCAGGCGGCTGAGGAGGGGGCCGTCAGTTTGCGAGCCGCCGCGCACCGACTGATCGAGATATTGGCCGCTAACCGTGTGCAGCGATCGGAGCGTTACGGCGAGCGCGTCGAGCGGCAAGCGATGGGCCAGGTCGATGATCTGGATCGTGTCGCTGGCCAGGCTCTCGAAGCGCGGATCGTTCGCGAGGCGCCAGGCGAGGTAGGCGTAGGGCCAGGCGTCGGCGGCGGCGGTTCCAGCGAGCTCCGCGTCGATGAGCGCGAGGGCGAGCGCGATGTCGCCGGTGCGCAACGCGTGGCGGACGCGCCAGATCGGAAGGTCGGCCGGCGGGAGGGTGGCGAAGAGGAGCGTGGCTTCGTCAAGGTGCCCGGTTTCGGCGGCGGCAATGGCGGCGAACGGGGCGGTCGCGGCTGGAGCGAGTGGGGCGCGACTGACGAGGTCGGCAAGCGCGGAATAGTCTTCGCGGCGGATGGCGAGGTCGAATAGTGATGTCCACAGGCTTGGCTCGGTGGGGTGCGCGGCAAGCGCCCGGTCGAAGCTGGCGGTGGCGCGCTCGGGCCGCCCGACCAGCGCCTGGAGTTGTGCGAGGTGGACGTGGCCTGGGATCCATAGCGGGTTAGCGGCGAGTATGTCGGAAAGCTCGGCGGCGGCGCGTTCACCCTCTCCCTGGGCGAGGCGGGCCGCGCTCTGGCCGACAAGTAAATCGCCATCGGTGGGGGCGAGGGCGCGGGCGCGGTTGTAAGCGGGGCGGGCGTCGCGGCCGGCCTCCATCAGCGTGCGGGCGCGGCCGTGAGCGATCAGCGGGTCCTGTGGAGCAAGACTCGCGGCAGCGTCGAAGGCGGCGATTGCCTCGGCAAGCTGGTCGAGCGAGCGATGGAGGAGCGCGGTCCATTGCCACAAGCGCGCACCACGGTGCGTCCCGGCGGCTTCGGCGAGGCGAGCAAGCGCTGCTTCTTCCTCCCCGGTGGCGAGCGCGCGACTGGCGAGCGCACTAAGTTCATCGTTTGTCACAGCTCCGCGGCGGCGCCCTCGCCGCCGACGATCGCGGTAACGGCGTCGCGCTCGATCGCGCTGAGATCGGGGTGCCACAGATCGCAGATGAAGACGACACGCAGCTCGTCGCTGGGGTTTGCGGCTTCATGTTCGATCGTGTCGTCGAACACGAACGCCTCGCCCCGGCACCATTCGCGAGTTTCTGCGCCGACGCGGAACCAGCAGCCGCGAGGGACGATCAATGGCAGGTGGCAGACGAGCCGGGCGTTGCTGATCCCGACATGCGGTGGGATGGCGGTGTGCGGGGCGAGCAGCGAGAACATCGCGTTGGGCGAAGCACCGGCGATCCGCGGCTGGGCGACGCTATCGAGCAGGGCGAGCGTGCGCGGGGCGTGGCGGGCGTTGGCCTCGACCCGTTCGCCGTTGCGGAGCAAGTGAATCGCGGTCCAGTCGTGATGGGGTACGGCTGTTGTCATGCATCCGCTTTTTGCGAGAGAGATTTCAATGCGCCGAATTGCAGGGTAGCTTCGCGCGGATGCAAGCTCAAGGTCATCGACGGAGTCCGGTCATGCTGCCACGCCTTCTGCCGCGCGCAATTGCCATCGGGTTTGCAGCA
>JANMWM010000049.1:0-2329 GCA_031394005.1 Sphingomonas sp. | reverse complement strand
TCGTTGACCACCGCATTGTAGCGAAAGTCGAGCCCAGGCCCGCCATAGTCTAGCGGAACGGTCGCGCACAGCATCCCGGCGTTGCCGACCTTGCGCCACACGTTCTTGCCGACGATGCCGACCCGCTCCTGCTCGTCGATGTCCATTTCCTTCGCCAGTACCTTGCGGACGAGGTCGCGATATTGCTCCTGGTCCTCGTTATAGACGGCGCGCGGCTTGAGCATCGAGAGTCCCTTGGTGGATCGAAGATGTAACGTCCCTATCAGGTCGGCGAGGCGAATCGAGCGCTATTCGGCGGCGGACGGCACCTCACCGAGAACGGTGAACAGGTATCGTGGGAGCGGTGACACATAGCTATGGCATTGCGCAAACCTTCGAGACCCTATCGTCGGCGTGGCCATCGGCTTGCTTTTGTTGCTTGCGTAGCGCGACAGCCTCGCGTGTTTCGCACTGAATTTGACCCAAGATGGCAATTTCGGCGAGCTATTCTGCGGCGAGAACTGGCCGAAGCGGGCCGACCGGTTTCGGTGGCCGAAAGGAAAAACGGCCGTTCGTTCGGGACTGGGACCAATTTCACGAACCATCAGTTAGGGGTGTTCGCGGATTGCGCGTAATCAATTTCTCATTGCTAGGAGAGGACTGTGAATCGACTGCTTTCGACCGCTTTGATAGCCGGTCTCATGCTGGACTCCACTCGCGCCTTCGCGACAGTCGACTGGCTGGGAGTTGATCATGCGCTAGGGCGAACCAGCGTGGTCCAGGCAGGAGGCGTGCATCGCTATGGGTTTCCCCGGAACGATCTGCATGTAAGGCTGGACGGTATCGCGGTTAAGCCGGCCCTGGCGCTCGGCTCGTGGGCGGCCTTTCGGGACATGGGCGATCATGCAGAGGTGATGGGCGATCTTGTTCTCACCCAAGAGGAGGTGAACCCCGTCCTGTCGGTCCTCCTTGCTAACGGTCTGACAATCACCGCGCTGCACAATCACCTCCTGCGGTCCGCCCCAGCAACGATGTACATGCATATTCACGGCCACGGAGATGTCCTCAAGCTTGCCACGAGCATCCGGCTAGCCCTCGCTGCATCCGCAACGCCATTGACGCCACCACTAACGCCGCCCGCCCCATCGGCTCCTATCGATACTTCGGCCTTAGACCTAGGCCTCCGTGGCAAGGGTCAGGTCAATGGTGGCGTAGTGGCGTATGGCTTTCCACGAGCGGAGCAGATCATCGAAGATGGGCAGCCAGTCCCTCCATCGCTCGGGCTGGTTACCGCAATCAACATCCAACCAACGACCGTTGGAAAGGCCGTCGCTACGGGTGACTTCGTGCTCCTAGCGAGTGAAGTCGATCCGGTCCTTAGAGCGCTTCGGGCCAGCGGCATCGAGGTTACCGCTCTGCATAATCACCTTGCCCGCGAGCAACCTCGCCTTTTCTTCATGCATTTTTGGGGCAATGGACCGACACAAAAGCTTATGGCAGGGCTGTCAGCCGCATTGGACAAGATGAATTTGACGCGTTCGCGATAGAGGATTGGGCGAGACTTCGTTTTCATCTGTCGCCGACGGTACCGGATACGCGCCTTTGGCGCGGGCGACGCGACGGCTGAACTTGGCCTCAAGCGGACTGGCCGGTTCTAGCTGTGTGAACTTAAGGCTGTCTTTCCAATTGTCTCGCTTCGATCACGGATTTCAAAGAGAGTCCCCCGGTGCCGGAAGGCGCACGCTGTTGTTGCCTCCTAAAGGGCTGACAGTTTCTCTTGGGTTGAGCGAGCCATAAACTCTCGTCGGGAACGATAGCCGAGGGCGCGATGTGGGTGAACTTCGTTGTGGTGAGCGAACCATCGCGGTAACTGGTCGAAGACGGCACGAGCGTTGGGTTTGGGGCTGACCCTGGCATAATCGCGCTTCAGTGTCCGGGCGAACGTCTCGGCCATGCCGTCTTCCTCGGCGACATCGATTTCGTCGCCGCCATTGTCTCGGCGGGGACCGGAGATGTCATCGGCGGATCGATCATTGCCGTCGTTCTGCTCCTTTCGATTGGTCTCGACACGCTTTAAGGAGGGCATGCCGCGCGCGCCGCCGATTGGGCAACGATGATAACAGCCGACCCATTCACTCGGCGAGGGGTGTCGGCGGTAAAGGCTGGAATGGCCTATGGCGACCAGCTGCCCGGCCGCTTCCGCCCCACTGCACGAAGCCGCTGCGCGGCAGGGGCGCCCAGCGGTGAGGCAGCGCGCCGGCGTTGAGGTTTGGCCCCGCGGTGACGGTGGCGGACAATGGAGTTCCTTCAACAAGAGGAACTTCCCATGGCGACCCGACCGACCGACCGA
>JANMWM010000111.1:0-2313 GCA_031394005.1 Sphingomonas sp. | reverse complement strand
ATCCGTGATCTTGCCGGCAAGTTCATCAAGAATCCGGTCGAAGTGTCGGTGACCCCGGCCGCGACCACGGTCCAGCGCATCGCGCAGAGCGTGACCTTCGTCGACCAGTCGGAGAAGGGCGTTTTGCTCACTCTGACGCTTAAGCGCGAGCCGGTCGAGCGCGCGCTGGTATTCAGCCGAACCAAGCATGGCTGCGACAAGATCGTCCGCGTGCTCGCCGCCTCGGGCGTCCCCGCAGTGGCGATCCACGGCAACAAGAGCCAGCCGCAACGCGAACGCGCGCTCGCCGATTTCAAGTCGGGCCGGGTCAAGGTGCTCATCGCGACCGACATCGCCGCGCGCGGGATCGACGTCACCGGGGTCAGCCACGTCATCAACTACGACCTGCCCAACGTCCCCGAACAATATGTCCACCGCATTGGCCGCACCGCGCGCAACGGTGCCGATGGCATCGCGTTCTCGATGTGTTCAGGTGACGAGCGGCCCTATTTGAAGCTGATCGAGAAGACGACGCGCCAGAAGATCGACGCGGCTCCGCTGCCCTCGGACTTCGCCGCCGAAGCCGCGCGGATGAGGGCGCTTCGCCCGGCCGCCGAGCCCGAGCGCGCGCGCCGCGACGAAGGCCATCGCCACAACCAGAAGCTCAACCGCGGCCGTGCCCGTGACGCCGATCCGCGCCGCGATATCATCAGCAACAACGATCCGCGCCGCGACATGCCGCAGCGCGAGGAGCGCGCGCCCGGTGGGGCCCAACGTCGCCCAGCGCACGCCCCTCGCTCGGTGACGGCGCACGCTCGTCCGGTGGGTTCTCACACACCGCGTGACGGCCAGCGCGCCCCGTTCGGCGGTGCCAACAACGGCAATGGCCAGGGCGGCCGCCCGGCCCGCGACGGCCAGCGACCGCAAGTTCAGCGCCCCGCCGGCAATCGCGGCAATCGGGGTGGCGGCGGCAATGGCGGCGGGGGTCCTCCCTCGGGCGGTCAGCGCACCCCCTACTAGGCTTTGAAAAACGGAAAATCAGAGGGCTCGCCACACGGCGGGTCCCCTTTTTCATGCCTCACGCGCACGCACGCGTACGCATGACCCGCGCGTGACTTCGGCGCCGGAATCCCTATATTGAGCTCATGGCAGAAGATCCGAATCAGAACGAATATGGCGCGGACTCGATCAAGGTGCTCAAGGGCCTCGACGCGGTGCGCAAGCGGCCCGGCATGTACATTGGCGACACCGACGACGGGTCGGGCCTCCACCACATGGTGTTCGAGGTCTCGGACAACGCGATCGACGAGGCGCTGGCGGGGCATTGTGACCGGATCCTGATCCAGTTGAACCCCGACGGAGCGGTCACGGTCGAAGATAATGGCCGCGGCATCCCGACCGGGATCCACACCGAGGAAGGTGTTTCGGCCGCCGAGGTCATCATGACCCAACTCCACGCCGGCGGTAAGTTCGAGAACACGTCGGACGACAACGCCTACAAGGTCTCGGGCGGACTTCACGGCGTCGGCGTGTCGGTCGTCAACGCGCTCAGCGAGTTCCTCGACCTGACCATCTGGCGCGACGGCGAAGAGCATTTCATGCGCTTCGCGTTCGGCGACGCGGTGGCCCCGCTCAAAATTGTCGGCCCCGCGCCGGAAGGCAAGAAGGGAACCAAGGTCACTTTCCTGCCTTCGCCCGCGACCTTCAAGATCATCGAGTTCGACTTCGAAAAGCTCGAGCACCGCTTCCGCGAACTGGCCTTTCTTAACTCGGGCGTGCGCGTCGTGCTGGCCGATGCGCGCCACGAGGAGCGCAAGGAAATCGAGCTCTATTACGAGGGCGGGATCGGCGCCTTCGTCAAATATCTCGACCGCGCCAAGTCGCCGCTGTTCCCCGAGCCAATCACCATTTCGGCGGTTCGGGACGGCATCGGCATCGACGTCGCGCTCGAGTGGAATGACAGCTATTACGAGAACGTCCTGCCGTTCACCAACAACATCCCCCAGCGCGACGGCGGCACCCACATGGCTGCCTTCCGCGCCGCGCTAACCCGCACGCTCAACAATTACGCCGAGAAGTCGGGGATGCTGAAAAAGGAAAAGGTCACGCTGACCGGCGACGATATGCGCGAAGGGCTGACCGCGATCGTCTCGGTCAAACTGGCCGATCCCAAGTTCAGTTCGCAGACCAAGGACAAGCTCGTTTCGTCCGAAGTGCGTCAGCCGCTTGAGGCGTTGATGAGCGACAAGATGGCCGAATGGCTCGAGGAGCATCCCGCCGACGCGCGCTCGATCATCCAGAAGACGATCGACGCTGCCGCCGCGCGCGAAGCCG
>JANMWM010000054.1:0-2498 GCA_031394005.1 Sphingomonas sp. | reverse complement strand
GCTCGCCTTGATCGCCTGCTCATAGGCGGCGATCGGCAACTTAGCGGTCAGGCAATTCTCCGCCTCCGCTGTCGCCTTCCTGAACAGGTCAAACAGCGCCTCGGTATTCGCGACCTCGAAATGATACGCCGACATCTGCTTTTCATTGTCGATAAACACCTCGCCGTAAGTCACGCCCTCGTCGTTGAAGCGCAGGTCGAACACATTATCGACCCCCTGGATATACATCGCCAGCCGCTCGAGTCCGTAGGTCAACTCCCCCGCCACCGGCTTGCAGTCATACCCTGCGACCTGCTGGAAATAGGTGAACTGCGTCACTTCCATCCCGTCGCACCACACTTCCCAGCCGAGCCCCCACGCGCCCAGCGTCGGGCTCTCCCAATCATCCTCCACAAAACGAATGTCATGCTTCAACGGATCGATCCCGATCGCGTCCAATGATCCCAGGTACATCGCCAGCAGGTCCGCCGGGCTTGGCTTCAGCATCACCTGATACTGATAATAAGCCCCGAGCCGATTGGGGTTCTCACCATAGCGCCCGTCGGTCGGCCGCCGGCACGGCTGGACATAGGCGCATTTCCACGGATCGGGACCCAGCGCGCGCAATACCGTCGCTGGATGGAACGTCCCCGCCCCCATCTCCATGTCGTACGGCTGCAGGATCAGGCACCCCCGCTCGCTCCAGTAATGGTGAAGCGTCAGGATCAGGTCTTGGAACGAAAGCGGCGCGGTCATGGCGAGCGGCTTTGGCGGATAGGGCGAAGCCGAGCAAGTGGACGTTCAGGGACGGCGTAGCTACATTCCTCCCGGATCGACGTCTGAAGGAAGCCGAATGCGCGTGATGAACTGGATCAAGCGGGGCTTGGCCGCGCTCGGCATGGCCGCAGCCGCAAGCTGCGCCACCGCGCCGCAGACCCCCGCGCTCGCCTCCGCCAAGCCCGCGCTGTGGCGCGTGTCCGATCCCGGCACCAACATCTACCTATTCGGCACCTTCCACATGCTGCCCCAGGATTATCGCTGGGAAAGCCCCGCGATCAGCGACGCCGTCGCAAAATCGGGCCAGCTCTATGTCGAGACGCTGATTGACGACAAGCACCCCGAAAAGCTCGCCGCCGAACTCGGTCGCGTCGGGTTCGCCGAAAACCTCCCCCCGCTCGCCAACCGCATCGACCCCGCGCTCCGCCCCCAGCTCGCCACTGCGATCAAGACGAGCGGAATCCCGGCGGGTTATTTTGACAAGATGAAGACTTGGGCTGCGGCCTTCACCCTCGTCGGCACCCAGTTCAAGTCGCTCGGGCTAAAGGGCGAAGCCGGGGTCGAGCCCGCGCTTCGCCGCGAATTCGAGAGCGCGGGCAAGCCCGTCGGCCAGCTCGAAACCAATTCGGAGCAGCTTGGTTTCTTCGACACCCTGTCGCAGCCCGCTCAGCGCGCCTTCCTTGAGGGCGCGATCAGCCAGCCCGAGAAGATGCGCGGCGAGTTCAGCGACATGCTCAAAAGCTGGTCATCGGGCGACGTCGCCGGGATCGCGCGCAGCTTCAACGCCGACCTCGCCGACAGCTCCGAACTGCGCGCCGCCCTCCTGTCACGCCGCAACGCCAACTGGACCCGCTGGATCGAACAGCGCCTGCGACAGCCGGGAACAGTCATGGTCGCCGTCGGCGCGGGGCATCTGGCGGGCGACGAGTCGGTGCTGAAGATGCTGGAGACGCAGGGGTATAAGGTGACGCGGGTGCAGTGAGGGTGCTAGCGCGCGATGAAGGCGAAGCGTCGGATTTTATCCGGACCTGAAGGAAAATGGGGAGCCAACCAAGCCATCGCGACGGTATCGCACACGAACAATACCGACAGCGCGGCGAGAAAGAACCCACCTGGATTGGAACACTCGCGCGCCAGCTCGCCGAGGTCGTGGCATCGCCCGGCCTCCCGGTCGGCCAGACTAACCGCAACGAGCCCGAAGCAGGCCCACGCGACCAAAAGTACCAGTAGAACGGCGGCGTAACGTGTCACTCCACCGTCTCCCCCACCGGCGGGCGGTTATGCCCAAGCAGACGCAGCACCTCGTCAGCCGCGTCCGCCAAATTCGTCCCCGGCCCGAAGATCGCTTGCACCCCCGCCGCGCGCAACACCGCGTAATCCTGCGCCGGAATGACCCCGCCGACGATGACCTTGATATCCGCGCGGCCCAGATCCTTCAGCGCGTCGATCAGCTCGGGGATCAGCGTCTTGTGCCCCGCCGCGAGCGATGAGGCACCGACCACGTCGACCGCCTTGGCCACCGCCAACTCGGCCGCCTCGCGCGGGGTCTGGAACAGCGGCCCGGGGACGATCTCGAACCCCAGGTCGCCGAACGCCGACGACACCAGGTTCGCCCCCCGGTCATGCCCGTCCTGCCCCATCTTCGCGACCAGCATCCGCGGCGCACGCCCGAGCCGCTGGGCGACGGTAGCGGTGCCCGCAATCGCCTGCTGCCACCGTTCGTCGGCGCGCTGGCCATAGAT
>JANMWM010000075.1:0-2207 GCA_031394005.1 Sphingomonas sp. | reverse complement strand
CATCTCCGGCGGCAATTTCCACGCCCAGCCGGTCGCCTTCGCCGCCGACATCATCGCCATGGCGCTATGCGAGGTCGGCAGTCTTAGCGAACGCCGCACCTCGGTCCTCGTCGACCCCACCATGAGCCGCCTCCCCGCCTTTCTCACCGACGACGGCGGCTTGAATTCCGGGCTGATGATCCCGCAGGTCACCGCCGCCGCGCTGGTCAGCGAAAACAAGAGCCTCGCTTTCCCCGCCTCGGTCGACTCGATCCCGACCTCAGCCGGCCAGGAAGACCATGTCTCGATGGCCCCCATCGCCGCGCGCAAAGCGGTCCGCATCGCCCACAACGCGGCAGGCGTCATTGCGGTCGAGCTGATCGCCGCCGCGCAAGGCCTCGACTATCACCGCCCGCTCGTCACCAGCCCGGCGCTCGCCGCGCTCCACGCTCGCGTTCGCGTGCTGTCACCCCACCTCGACACCGACCGCTACTGGGCCGACGAAATGGCCGCGATCCAGGCCGCTGTCCTTGCCGGCACCCTCGTCGAGGAAACTGTCCTCGACTAGCGCTTGCGCCGCGCCCCCGCGCCGACCCGCGTCCATGTCTGCGTCTTGCAGATCAGCCCGCCCATCGCGCATCCCTCAATCTCGAGCGTTCGCAGCCCGGTCAAATGCAGCTCGCCCTGCGCCCGCACGTTGCGATCGGGCACGAAAATATCCCCCCGCCAGGCGCCCTCGCCGACCGGCTCGAGCCCGCTCATCAACTCGGTCCCGATCAACCGCTCCGTCCCCGCCCGCGCCGCATCCTCGCGCGCCCCAAGCGACGCCAAGATCACCCGCCCACACAGCGTTGGCCCACACGACCCGATATGCACCGTCACGCTGCCGCGCAGATTGCGCCAATTTCCCTCGATCGGCGATGCCGCCACAACGGCAGGCGCGGCCAGCAGCGCCAGGCTCAGTGCAATCCTCATCTGACCCTCTTCCACATTTGCGACTTGCACAGGAACCCCCACAGACAGCCGCTGACATTGATCCGGTTGGCGTCGATCATCTGCACCTTGCCCGGCGCATGGATATTGCGATCAGGGACGAACATGCTCCCCTTCCACAGCCCCGCGCCGCTGGGCACGAGATCCTGCATCAGCGACGCGCCGATCAAATTGCCCGCGCCTGACCGGATCGCCTTGGCTCTGGCGCGTGGCGAGCCCGAGATCGCCCGCCCGCACAGCGTTCCCGCGCCCGGCCCGCACGGCGCGATATGGACGACGATATTTTCCTGCGGGTTGGTCCAGTGGCCCTCCAGAGGCGAGGCGGCGAGCGCCGGGGTGGCCAGCACGAGCGACGCTGTGGCAATGAGGTATTTCTTCATGGCAGATCCCATAGTCATGCCATGCTTAACCCGCCGTTGCCCGCCTAGTTTCCTCGCGTTCGGACTTGCCGAACAGCGCATAGCCGATCCCCAGCACTGCCGCCCCCCCGATTCCCTGCCCGATGGTCCCGCCGACGACGACCGCAACCCCGAACGCGAGCCCCAGCACGCGCAGCAGATGCCCCACCGGCCTGTTATTCCCTGTCATCTCCGTTCCCCCGTTCGGAGCGATTACGCTAATGAAAATCGCGGCTCTTGGGAATGCAGTTCACATTGCGTGGATGCGTTACTTGTGCGGGTCGCCAGGGACCCGCGCCATCGCCCGCGCTCAATGTCGACGGCAGCGCTTCTTCACTGATCGCGCGAAGCATCGCCGTGTCATCCTCCAACCGCCGCGCGACGACGTGGATGACGTCCTCGTCCTTTTGCACCATCCCGTGGACCGCCATCAGCCGCGCCCCCATCACGATCTTACGCTGCGCCGCGAACGCATCGGGCCAGATGACGAGGTTCGCGATCCCGGTCTCGTCCTCCAGCGTGATGAAGCACACCCCCTTCGCGCTCCCCGGCCGTTGGCGGATCAGCACCAGCCCCGCAAGCGACACCCGCCGCCCATATTTAAGGCTGCGCAACTGGTCGGCGGTGGTGAACCCCTTCGCGCGATAATGGTCGCGCAGGAGCTGCATCGGATGCGCCTTCAGCGACAATCGCACCGTCTGGTAATCGGCTACTACCTGCTCGCCCAATGGCATCGCCGGCAAGCGCACCACCTCGGTCTCCCACCCCTCGTCGCGCGCCTCGGCAAAGGCGAACAGCGGCAAATCGGGCACCCCCTTCAACGCGCGTGAGTCCCAC
>JANMWM010000044.1:0-4076 GCA_031394005.1 Sphingomonas sp. | reverse complement strand
ATCCGTTCAGGGACTGGAGGATCGTCGAGCCGAGTGTCGGGATCATGAACGCAAGCAAAGTGCGCGTGATCGGCCCCGAAGTCAGGTCGCGCGCGCCGTGGGCTCGATCGGGGGTCGACGTCGGCGCGGTTGCGCCGGGCTCCCCGGTGGCGCATGATGGGGCGGCTGTGGGTTCGGTATCAGCGATGCTGGCTCTATCCCAGCCGAGCCAGCGCCGCCCCTAGCCGCTCGGCCTCCGCCGCACGGGCATTGTGATCGGCGCGCGCCTTTTCGACCGCCTCGGGCTTAGCGCGCTCGGCGAAGGCGGGGTTCGAGAGGCGCGCGGCGAGGCCATCGCGGTCCTTCGCGGCGACGGCGATCGCTTTTTCGAGGCGGGCACGAGCGCCCTCAAGATCAACGTCGCCGTAAAAATCTAGGCGGCCCTCAATCCCAGAAACAGTCAGTTGAACCTCGCCCTCGGCTTCCAGATCCAAGAAGTCTCGCCCGGTCAAATCGGGTTTTCCAGCAAGACTTTCGAGCTCAGCAAATCCGGCTGCGGTCCGCACATGTACCTGCTGACAGAACGTCATGCGCTTAAATTTCATAAGATTATCGACAAGCCATGAAAATTGCGGTTCTTCCGCCTGACCGACAAAAATCGACATCGGTTTTGCGGAAGCTTCCAATGCAGATTTGGTTGACCGAACGTCGGATATTGCTCCGATAAGCCACTCGATTTCAGCTTTCGCAGTGATGTCTGCAGTTGCTGCCGGCGCCGGCCATTTCGCGACAATCAGGTCATACCCCCGCTCGCCCATTGCGTGCCACAGTTCCTCGGTGATGAATGGCATCAGTGGGTGGAGCATGACGAGGATCTGGTCGAACGCCCACGCAGCAACGGCGCGGGTTTCATCGTCGAAACCGCCTTTCACGAGCTCGACGTACCAGTCGCAGAAGGTGGCCCAGGTGAATTGATAGATCGCGTTGGCGGCTTCATCGAAGCGGAGGTCAGCGAGAGCCTGATCCATCTTTGCCAGCGTCTCGACGATCTCGCCGATGATCCAGCGGTTGACCGGGAGGTCGGCCGAGAGGGCGGCGATCGAGGTGCTGGCGCAGACGCCATTACCCTGTAAAAACCGCGCGGCGTTCCATAGTTTGGTGGCGAAGTTGCGGTAGCCTTCGACGCGCTTTTTATCGAGCTTGATGTCGCGCCCCTGGCTCTCCATCGCCGCCATGGTGAAGCGCAGCGCGTCGGCGCCGAAGCGGTCGATCAGGCCCAAAGGATCGACCGTATTGCCCTTCGACTTGGACATTTTCTGGCCGTCGGCGTCGCGCACGAGGCCATGGAGATAGAGCGTCTTCCACGGCGGAGCGCCCATGAATTCGATCCCCTGCATCACCATCCGCGCATCCCAGAAGAACAATATGTCGAAACCCGAAATGAGCACGTCGTTGGGGTAATGGCGGGCGAGGTCGGCCGTCTGGTCAGGCCAGCCAAGCGTCGCGAACGGCCACAGGGCGGAGGAAAACCAGGTATCGAGCACGTCCTGATCTCGCCGGATGTTCACTTTCGCTGACTGGCCGACCGCCTTTGCCCAAGCGTCGATGTCATCGTGGATCACAATGTCGGACACTGCAATTCCGTATGGTGCATATTGGGCTAAGGCCTGCGATCGGACTGAGTCATGGTCTTGACCGACAAACATCAGATCAGGGAGCATTTTGCCATCTGGCATATCGGACAATCGCTGCCCAAAATGCGCGGGATTCGGACCGAAATAGGCAGGTATCTGATGTCCCCACCACAGTTGGCGCGAGACGCACCAAGGCTGGATATTCTCGAGCCAGTTGAACCAGGTTTTCGCCCAGGTTTCGGGGACGATCTTCACTGCGCCGGTCTTGACCGCCTCGATCGCCGGGCCGGCCAGCTTCGCGGCGTCGACGTACCATTGGTCGGTCAGCCAAGGTTCGATCACCACGTCCGAGCGATCGCCGTATGGCGTCGCGATGGTGCGGTCTTCGACTTTCACCAATGCGCTGGTACCAACCAGTGCTTCCACGACCTTAACGCGTGCTTCGAACCGGTCGAGGCCGAGATATTCTTCCGGAATTCCGCCGCACTGGACGACCCTTGCCGAAGCATCGAACATGTTCAGCATATCGCCGGGCTTGAACCCCGCGCGCTTGCCGACTTCATAGTCGTTGAAGTCGTGACCCGGGGTGATCTTAACCGCGCCCGAGCCAAGTTCGGGGTCGGCATGTTCGTCGGTGATGATAGGGATTTCGCGACCGGTAATCGGCAGGCGGACCATCTTGCCGACCAAGGCGGCGTAGCGCTCGTCAGTTGGGTGGACCGCAACCGCCATGTCGGCGAGCATCGTCTCGGGGCGGGTGGTAGCGACTTCGACGTACCCCGATCCGTCGGCGAGCGGGTAGCGCAGCGTCCAGAACTTGCCCTGCACCTCGCGCGTTTCGACCTCGAGGTCCGAGATCGCACTCTGGAACTTGGGGTCCCAGTTGACGAGCCGCTTGTCGCGATACAGCAGCCCGCGCTTGTGCAGTTCGACGAAGACGTGGGTGACGGCCTTCGAGAACCCCTCGTCCATTGTGAAGCGCTCGTTAGCCCAGTCGCACGACGCGCCGAGGCGGCGGAGCTGCTGGGTGATCTGCCCGCCGCTTTCGTCCTTCCACGCCCAAACCCGATCGACGAACTCGTCGCGCGTCAAATCAGTACGCTTCTTCTGTTCGAGGTCGAGCTGGCGTTCGACAACCATTTGCGTCGCGATCCCGGCATGGTCGGTGCCGACCACCCACAGCGCGTCCTTGCCCTGCAACCGCGCGTGGCGGACGAGGATATCCTGCAGGGTATTGTCGAGCGCGTGGCCGATGTGGAGCGACCCCGTCACGTTGGGCGGCGGCATGACGATGGTGAAGGGCGTTGCCTCCGGCCGATCGGGGCGGAACAGTCCCTGCCCTTCCCAATGCGCGTACCAGCGCGCCTCGATGGCGGCGGGGTCGAAGGTTTTTGGCAATTCGGTCATGGACGAGCGGGTAGCGGCCCCGCTCGCCATACTCAACCTAGTGGTGAAAATCATACGCTTGGTACCCACCGGTGGAAGGGCAAAAACCGACCCGTTGCGAACAATCGCTCGCGCCCCGTCTCCAATCCGAAATTACGTGCCCAACAACGATTCTGCTGAGCGATAGGTCGTGATAGGATCCGCATGTCGATGGACCAGTTTCCAGTGGCCTTCGATCTCTTCGTAGATGGTCGTGACGCGGGCCGCGAAAACCAAAAAGTCTGGACTTGCGCCTAGCCTCGCCCGACCTTGCTCGACCTCGACGAGGCAGAGCAAGTTGCCACTGCCATACTGCGCGATGCGCTCCACAGCGATAACTTGACCATCACGGTATTTGCTTGCCGCGTTGTTCAGGGCCTTAAACACCTCGGTACGGCCCTTTCCGAAGGGTCCAAACGGATTACCCAGCGTGATATCGTCACGATCGGCAAACAATGCCACATAGCCGGTGGGATCGCCGTTAAGGATCTTGTGAAGCGCCTCGCGGCTTTCAGCGGCTACTTTTGCCAAGCTGGCAGGCATCGTGGACAGCTCCTTTTGCTGATTTGCAATAGTAAGGCCTGAAACGCCGTAATCGATAAGCCGCATCAAGCAGTTATAACGTTAGTTTGATTAGAGCGTTGAACATTCTGACCACGTTTGGGGCATTAGGCCAACATGTAGCGGTGACCGCTTCCCACCGAGGCTGTGTGAAAAGGCTTTCGCGCCACGGTTTCTTGGCCAATGCCGCCTAGTTGCAACGAAACTCAAATTCTTTCGCTATTGAAATATTGAAAGCGTGTTTTGTCGTTTACGGGAGGGATTGCGCGTTTGGCTGCAGAAAGCCGGTTTTCACACAGCCTCCACCCATCTCGGTCGTTCCCAATGGCTCAAACGCGGACAGCGGGTACCAAGCGTATGATTTTCACAACTAGCGTGCCGCAGGCGCGGTCCAGCGGTTCATCCAGCCGAGCACCTCGCCATACCACTGGATCGAGTTCTTGGGCTTGAGCACCCAGTGATTCTCCTCCGGGAACA
>JANMWM010000037.1:0-6527 GCA_031394005.1 Sphingomonas sp. | reverse complement strand
CGCTGGCGCACGCGGTGGGCAGTTTCGATCGCCCCACGCTTCTCAATTTGCTCCAGCACCGACAAAAGCAGGGGCTCGTCAATCGCATCCACGTCCATCGGCCCGATCAGCGGAAAGACATCCCGCTCCAGACTACGTAGGACATCGTCCACATGACGCTCGCGCCAGCGACGCTTGGAGGCATCATGCCACTTGCGTGCCACAGCCTCGAAACTTCGCTCGCCTCCGACCTTGTAGACACCGAGCTTCTTCATGATCCCAGGGTCGCGGCCAGCCCTGAGCGCCTCACGGGCCTGGTCTCGCTTTTCACGGGCCAGCTTTAGACTCATGGCCGGATAATCGCCCAGAACGAGGGTCTTTGACTTTCCCGCGAACCGATAATTGTAGCGCCAGGACCGGAAGCCACTGGGTGTTACGAAAAGATAGAGTGACTGGGCGTCGGCGATCTTATACGACGCCTCGCGCGGCTTCGCATTGCGAACCACCATTTCCGTGATCACGGTAATACCCTCAGCATGGCTCGTAAGTGCCCTTGTAATACCCTCTCGTCAACTCGGATGTAGTCGGACGCTAATCTGACCGTTTTGGTGAAAAAGAGCAGAATTCCGGACGTTCTCGGACCGCAGCCCGACAAGTGCGAACGTCCTCGGACGTCCTCGACCGTTAAATGGCGGAGCGGGAGGGATTCGAACCCTCGATACGCTTTTGGCGTATACTCACTTTCCAGGCGAGCGCCTTCGACCACTCGGCCACCGCTCCGCATGCACTGGAAGAGGCGCGGTGTAGTGGGAGCGTGCGGTTCCCGCAAGCTTGCCCGCCGCGCCTGCGCCCTTCTATGACGTCTGGATGACCGATCGACATCCCCCGAGCGCCGACGATATTGCGGTGCTGGCCCGCGCCACGCTGGCCGCGCTGCCCCTACCGTTCGCCGCTCACCTCGCCGACGTCGTTCTGCGGATCGAGGAACTCGCCGACGCCCGAACGCTCGCCGCGCTCGAGATCGACCATCCGCTCGACCTTACCGGCCTCTACGAAGGCACACCGATCGGCAACAAGGCGAGCGCAGAGCCCGGCGCTATGCCTGACCGCATCACCCTCTACCGCCGCGCGATCCTCGACGAATGGGTCGAGGAGGGCGAGGATTTCGCGACGCTTATCCACCACATCGTGATCCATGAGGTCGGGCATCATTTCGGGCTCGACGATGACGCTATCCATGCGCTCGAGGATGCGGCAGGTTGACCCTGTTCGCGCTCGACCGGGTGACGTGCCGGCGCGGCGGACGACTGTTGTTCGAGGGGCTCGATTTTGCGCTCGCGGCGGGGGAGGGTGTGCGCCTCGCTGGGCCGAATGGGTCGGGCAAGTCGAGCCTATTGCGGCTGGCGGCAGGACTGCTGGAGCCGGTCACCGGGACGGTGACGCGGACGGTGGCGGGGACGCTCGCCGACGAGGGAATTGCGCTCGATTCCGAGCGGCGGCTGGGCGACGCGCTTCGCTTCTGGGCCTCCGCTAGTCGCCTCGAACCAGCGGTCGAAGCGTTCGGCCTTGGCGACCTCCTCGCCGTCCCGGTCCGGCTTCTGTCGAACGGCCAGCTGCGCCGGGCCCGACTGGCGCGGGTGATGGCGAGCGGGGCGCCACTGTGGCTGCTCGACGAGCCGCTCAACGGGCTCGATGACGACGGGGTCGCACGGCTCGATTGGGCGATCGCAGCGCACCGGGGCAGGGGCGGGGCAGTGCTTGCGGCAAGTCATGTCGCGCTCGCCGGCGAGTGGCGCACGCTTGAGCTTGCGACTGCCGGTGAACCGCGCACACTCAAGTCCGCGCGATGATCGCCGCGCTGATCCTGCGCGAGGTCCGCCGCGGGCTGACTGGCAGCGCGTGGCTCGCGGTCGCCTTCTTCCTCATCGTCGCCGCGCTGGTCCCGTTCGCGGTCGGGCCCGACGCCGCGCTGCTTGGCCGGGTCGGTCATGGCGGGCTGTGGATCGCTGCGCTGACGGCCGCGTTGCTCCCTATCGAGCGGCTGATCGAACCTGATCGTGCCGACGGCGTTCTCGACCAGCTCGCGCTGTGTGGAATCGCCGAAGAGGCCGTCGGTGCCGCCAAGCTGGTCGGTCATTGGCTTGCGTTCGGACCGTTGCTGTTGCTCGCGACGCTCCCGGCGGCGCTGCTGCTTGGGATCGATGCGCCAACGCTGGGTCGCTCGCTGGTGGCGCTTGCGATCGGGACTCCGGGACTTGCCGCGCTCGCGGTCGCAGTCGCCGCGCTCACGGCGGGGCTTGCACGAGCGGGCGCACTTGCCGGGCTGCTGCTCCTGCCGCTGAGCGTGCCGCTGCTGATCTTCGGCGCGGCGGCGAGCGGGGAAGGGGGGGCGGCCTTCGCGCTCGAGGGGGCGGTGTCGCTGTTGCTCGTCGCCGGGGCGCCGTTCGTAACCGGCGCAGCGATCCGCGCCGCCCGGACTTAATCCCTGGACCAGCGCGCAAAAATCGCCGTGGGGAGCAGCAGCCCCCGGGCCTCCTCGCGCACCACCATCTCGCCGACCTCGACCGTGCCGCCGAGCGTGCTGGTCAGCTGGCCGAGCAGTTCGCCGATCGCCAGCGCCGACATTCGCACCGCATAGACCGTCAGCACGAGGAACCGGCTATCGCCGTCGAGCAGTCGCACGCAATCGACGAGCAGCGGGGCAAGGTGCTCCTCCAATCGCCACATCTCGCCTTCGGGTCCGCGCCCGAATTTTGGCGGGTCGAGCAGAATTCCGTCGTAGCGACGACCGCGCCGAACCTCTCGCGCGGTGAACTTGGCGGCGTCGTCGACGATCCACCGGATCGGGCGGTCGGTCATCCCCGACAGCGCGGTGTTGGCGCGCCCGCCTTCGACCGACTTCTTCGACGCGTCGACATGGACCATCCGCGCGCCCGCCTTGCTCAGCAGCAGCGTGCCGACCCCGGTGTAGCCGAACAGGTTGAGCGCCTCGGCGTCTGCCGAACGTGAGCGCATCCAGTCCCATTGCGGGGCCATGTCGGGGAAGAAGCCCAGGTGGCGGAACGGGGTCAGCGAGGCGTTGAAGCGCACCTCGCCGCGTGCCAGCTCCCAGCTTGGCGGAACGGGACGATGCTGGACCCAACGCCCACCACCCTCATCGTCGGATCCGGGAACGAAGGTCGCATCGGGGTCCCAGTCGCCGCTCGCCGGCGCCCACATCGCCTGCGGCTCGGGACGCACGACGCGGACCGGGCCATAGCGTTCATATTTGCGGCCGTTCCCGCAATCGATCAGGCCGAAGTCGTCCCACGGCTCGGCGACTATGGTCGCAAGGTCCATTTGCTCAGGCCGCGAGCGCGAGCTTGCTGCCGATCGAGGCGATCGCCACTGGCCCGGCGTGGAGGGCGGCACCGGCGGCCCGCGCGGCGGCGACATCAACCGCGCGCAGCTCGGCGACCAGTTCCTCCTGTGTCACGATCCGCCCGAATACCTCGATCGATCGCGCCATCTGGTCGGCGCGGCCGTGTACTGTCTCGAGGCTCATCAGCAGCCCCGCCTCTAGCTGCGCGCGGGCGCGGTCGAGTTCGGCTTGGCTGAGATCGTCCGCAGCGCGCGCGACAATGTCCCGCGCAAGGGCCATCGCTTCGCCGGCCTTGGCGCGGTCGGTCGCGCAATTGACCGCGAATAGCCCGGTGTCGGCGAACCCCTGGCCCCAGGCGTAGACCGAATAAGCCAACCCGCGATCCTCGCGCAGCTGCTGGAACAGGCGCGAGGACATGCCGCCGCCAACGGCTTGCGTGAACAGCCCGAGCGCCGGGACGCCGGCGTCGGTCGCGGCGAGCCCTTCCATCGCGAAGCCCCAATGCGCCTGCTCGGCCGAGCGGCGGTCGTGGCGCGCGCCGCCGACGAATTGCCCCGCCGGGATTGCCGGCGCTTCGCCCACGGCAAGGTCGCCGAACAACCGCTCGGCCATCGCGACGATCGCCTGCGGATCGATCGCTCCGCTCGCGGCGATCACCAGCCGGTCTGGGCGGTATTCTTCGGTGAGCCATGCGCGGCAGTTGGCAGCGGTCGCTGCGCGGATCGTTGGCTCGCGTCCCAGCACGGGCAGGGCGAGTGGCTGTCGGCCGTACATCGCCTCGAACAGATGATCGTGGATAAGATCGTCAGGCTGGTCGAGCGCCTCACCGAGTTCGGACAGGATAACCAGTTTTTCGCGCTCGAGTTCGGCCTCGTCGAGCGCGGGAGCACGCACCAGGTCGGCGATCAACTCCATCGCCAGCGGCACGTCGGGGCCAAGCACCCGTGCATGAAACACCGTCTGGTCGCGCGCGGTCCACGCGTTGAGCGAGCCGCCGACATCCTCGATCGCTTCGGCAATCGCCCTGGCGTCGCGGCCCCCGGCACCCTTGAACACCATATGCTCGACAAGGTGGGCGAGACCGCCCAGCCCGTCGGGCTCCGAGCGCGAGCCGACGCTGGCGTAGATTCCGACCGACGCCGACTGCGCGCCGGGCATTGGGTCGGTCGCGACGGTGAGGCCATTGGCGAGGCGATGGAGCGTGGCGCTCATGATGCGGCGGGATCGTCGGGCTTGCGCGGCGGGAGGCGGCGCAGCGCGATGAGGTAGATGACCAGCGCGATTCCGGCGAACAGGAACCACTGCACGGCATAGCTGCGATGGTTGTTGGGGATCGATGTGACGCTCGGCGGCGCGGCGGGCTCGAGCCCCGGCGCGGCGCCGTCGGCGACGAGGTGCATCCGCGAAACCGCGTCGGGGCCGATGATCCCGCTGACCGGTCCGCCCTTCCAGTTGGTTCCGGCTTTGGGGTTCTTCGACCAGCCGATGACGACCGCCATGCCCGGGCCCTCGGCACCAGTCCGGCAGTCGGCGACCTGCGCGAAGCCGGGCTCGCCGCCGCGGTCGGTCCCGGCAACGGTGCGCCGCCCGACGACCTCAAGGCAATTGCCCGTCGCATAGCGATAAAGCGGCAGGTTCTTGGTATTCAGCGGCACCGTCGGGAAGGTGATTGGCGGAAGCTTCGACGCCTGGGCGTATTGCGCGACGAGGCCGTCCTTCCACTTGGCGCGGCTCATTTGCCACACGCCGAGCGCGATCATCGTCAGCACCGCAGCGCCGACGACCAGCGTGGCGAGGAGCGGCAGGCGACGCGAACCGGTCATTGGGCGTTCTTGCCCTCCCGCGCGCCTTGCGAATATTCCTGGAAGATGAGCAAAGCCTTGCCGATGCGCAACCCGCCGACGGTCAGTGCGATGCCGATCGGGATCCAGATAAGATGCACCCAATAGGGCGGGCTCAGCGCCAACTCGAGCCAGATCGCGCCGACGACGAGGATTGCGCCGACGATCAGGATGAGGAAGGCCGCCGCCCCGTCACCGACGTTGAAGGCGGCGAAATCGAGCCCGCAGCTGCTGCACGCGGGGGTGAAGGCGACCGGCCCGGCGAACAGGCTGCGCGCGCCGCACCTTGGGCACAGGCCCTGGAGAGCGGCGGCAGCGCGGGTCGGCTGCGTCGTGTTATCGGAAAAGTGCGTCAACCGTGGATCGGCGCGCCCCAGCCGCCCCAGACGTAGATCGAGACGAACAGGAACAGCCACACCACGTCGACGAAGTGCCAGTACCAAGCCGCGGCTTCGAACCCGAAATGCTGTTGCGGGGTGAAATCGCCCTTGTTCGCGCGGATCAGACAGACGATCAGGAAGATCGTGCCGACGATGACGTGGAAGCCGTGGAAACCGGTCGCCATGAAGAAGGTCGAGCCGTAGATCGATCCCTTGAAGGCGAACGGCGCGTGGGCATATTCCCACGCCTGGATCGAGGTGAACAGCATGCCGAGCACGATCGTTGCCGCGAGGCCGACCTTGAGCCCCTTGCGATTGCCGTGGATCACCGCGTGATGGGCATAGGTCACGGTTGTCCCCGAACACAGCAGGATCAGGGTGTTGAGCAGCGGGAAGGAGAACGGATTGAGTACCTCAATGCCCTTGGGCGGCCAGTGACCGCCGATCACCGCCGAAGGGAATAGCGAGGCGTCGAAGAACGCCCAGAACCAGGCGACGAAGAACATCACTTCGGACGCGATGAACAGGATCATGCCGTAGCGCAGGTGGAGCGACACGACCGGAGTGTGGAACCCCTGATGCGCTTCCTTGATGGTATTCTTCCACCAGCTGAACATCGTGACGAGCACCATCGCGAAGCCCGCGAGGCAGATAAACTTGCCATAGGGATTATTGTGCAGCCACATTACCCCGCCGCCGGTCAGCGCGAGCGCCGAGAAGGCACCGATGATCGGCCATGGGTCCGGCGCCAGAATGTGATAATCATGGTTCTTGGTGCCGGCCATTATTCTCGTCCCTAAGTCTTCGCGACCCGCCTCTAGCGGGCGGCGGCGGCAGTTTCCACCGGGTAAAATGTATAGCTCAGCGTGATTTCGTCGATATCGCGGGTGTCGGGATCGGTTCGCAGCTTGGGATCGACGAAGAATACCACCGGCATGCGCACCTTCTCGCCCGCTTTCAGCGTCT
>JANMWM010000034.1:0-11541 GCA_031394005.1 Sphingomonas sp. | reverse complement strand
CGCCGACGAGGTAGAGGCCATTACCCCTCGCGAAATCCTTGAGCTTGCCTTTGCCGAGCGCGGCAGCAATCTGGTCGGTCAACATGGACAGGTTCGGGTCATCGCCCAACCTGAGCACGCCGAGCGGGAGTGACACTCCTTCCGCCGCCGCGCCGCGCGCAACCCCGATCAGCTCGAGGCTGCCGCCGCCAAGGTCGGCGACGATGCCATTGGCGCGGGGGATGGCGGAAATTACCCCGAGGCCCGAAAGTTCGGCTTCCTCGGCGCCCAAGAGCAGGCGCGGCTTGAGGCCGAGCGCGGTGGCGCGCTTGAGAAAGTCTGTACCGTTGGAGGCGTCGCGGACGGCCGCGGTGGCGACGGTGTGGAGCTTCCTCAGCCCCATCTCCTTCGCCAGCAGTCGGAATCGGGCGAGCGCAACGAGCGTCTCCTCAACGGCTTTATCCTCGAGCGCGCCGTTCTTCGCGACGCCCTTGCCTAGCGCGGCCATGATCTTTTCGTTGAACAGGGTCGAGGGCACGCGCGGGCTGCCGCCGAACGCGACGAAGCGGACCGAATTCGAACCAATGTCGATAATGCCCACCGGGCCGAACGGGCGGGGAATCGGCGGTTTCATTGATTTGGCCGCATCAGCCGCGTTGGGTCAGGCGGAGCTTTGGGACGGCCTTGCCGCCGAGCGCCGCGCCACGGCCTGACAGCGACGGGTTGGTCATGAAGTAGTGGTGGAGATTGAACGGCCGCTTGCCGGGCTTGACGCGGGTATAGGTGCCCGACGGATCGAGTGTCCAGCTTTGCTCATTGTCAATGAGGTTGGCGATCATGACCTGGTCGAGCACCTGCGCGTGAACGGTGGGGTTTTCCAATGGCATCATGAACTCGACACGGCGGTCGAAGTTGCGCGGCATCCAGTCGGCCGAGGAGATATAGACGCGCGCGCTGGCGCTCGGCAGGCGCTGGCCGTTGGCGAAACACCAGATTCGGCTATGCTCGAGGAACCGGCCGACGATCGACTTGACGCGGATCCGCGACGACAGGCCCGCGATCCCCGGGCGGAGGCAGCAAACTCCGCGAATGATGAGGTCGATCGACACCCCCGCTTCGCTTGCCTCGTAGAGCTTGTCGATAATGACGCGGTCGACGAGGCTGTTCATCTTGGCCCACAGCGCGGCTGGGCGGCCTTCACGCGCGTTGGCGATCTCGGTGTCGATCAGTGCGCAAATCTTCTCGCGCATGTATTTGGGCGAGATTGTCAGCAGCTCGAGACCCTTGGGTGGCACATAGCCGGTGATGAAATTGAACAACTTGGCCGCATCCCGAGCGGCGCGGCGGCTGGCGGTAAAGAAGCTCAGGTCGGTGTAGATCCGCGCCGTGGTCGGGTGGTAGTTGCCGGTGCCGAAGTGGCAGTAGGTACGCATCGTCCCACCCTCGCGGCGGAACACCATCGACACCTTGGCGTGGGTCTTCCACTCGACGAAACCGTAGATCACCTGGACCCCGGCACGCTCGAGGCGGCTCGCCCAGAGGAGATTCTGCTCCTCGTCGAAGCGAGCTTTCAGTTCGACCACTGCGGTGACGGATTTGCCCGCTTCGGCGGCGGCGACGAGCGCGTCAATGATCGCCGACTGCTTGCCGGCGCGGTACAGCGTCTGCTTGATCGCGACGACGTCAGGGTCCTCGGCAGCCTGGCGGAGGAATGCGACGACCACCTCGAAACTTTCGTACGGGTGGTGAACGACGAAGTCCTTCGCGCGGATCGCGGCGAAACAGTCGCCGTTATGCTCCATCACGCGCTCGGGGAAACGCGGACTATAGGGCGGGAATTTGAGGTCGGGGCGGTCGGCCTCGACCAGCTGGGCCAGGTCGGCGACGCCGATGAAGCCGGCGGATTCGGCGACCAGTGCAACCTCGGCGTGAAGCCCGGTGCGGACCATCGCCTCGAGATCCTCGGGGGTGTCGGCGAGGAATTCCAGACGGATAACTCGGCCGCGGCGGCGACGCTTGATCGCGGTGCGAAAGTAACGGACAAGGTCCTCGGCCTCTTCCTCCACCTCGATGTCGCTGTCGCGAAGCACTCGGAAGGCACCGCTGCCGAGCACGATGAAGCCGGGGAAAAGCAGGTCGAACTGATCGCGGATAAGCGAGTCGAGTGCGATAAAGCGAAACGCTGCGCCGGGCAGGCGGATGAAGCGCGGCAAGGTCTGCGGAATCATCAGCAGTTCAGTAACAGGTTCGCGTTCGGTCGGTGTTTCGAGGTTGAACACAAGGCTGAAGGTGCCGTTGGGGATGTGCGGGAACGGGTGCGACGGGTCGATTGCCTGCGGGGTCAGCACGGGCAGGATCTGCTCGCGAAAATGCCTGTCGAGCCAGTCGCGCTCATCCTGGGCGAGTTCTTCTACCGCAAGAACGTCGAAACCCTGCTCGGCGAGGCACTCGCGAAGGACAATCCATTCTTTCTGCTGCTCCACGACCAGCGCGTCGGCATCCTCCGCAATCGCGCTGAGCTGCTGGGTCGGGGTGCGACCGTCGGTCGATTTCTCCTCGACCCCGAGCAGCTGCTGGCCCTTGAGACCTGCAACGCGGGTCATGAAGAATTCGTCGAGGTTCGAACCCGAGATAGAGAGGAAGCGAAGCCGTTCGAGCAGCGGATGCGCGGGGTTTTCCGCCTCCTCGAGGACCCGGCGATTGAAGCCGAGCCACGACAGCTCGCGGTTGAAGAACCGTTCGGGGCCAAGCATCGCAACCGGCGCGCTGTCCTCGCGCGCGCTCACGCCGCCTGCCCCTCGGCGGTCAGTCCGGCCTGCGCCAGCGCGCGACGGATGATCGGCAGTGTCAGCCGGGCGCGCTCGGCGATGGCAAAGCGGTCGACCGCCTCGACCACCCGCTCGGCGGTGAAATAGCTGCGTTCGACGCGGCTGGTGACATAGGCCATCGCTTCGGGTGGAAGGTAGAGACCGCGGTCGGCGAACAGCAGCTGGACGATGCTGGCGAACAGCTTGTCGTCGGGCTGGGCGATGGACGTTACCGGAGTGATGGCAAGGCGGGTGCGCAGGTCGGGGAGCTTGATCGCCCATGTTGGCGGCACGTCGTCGGCTACCAGCACGACCGGGCGGCCACTGTCCTGCGCGGCGTTCCAGGCGTGGAAGATGGTTTCCTCGTCATGCTGCTCGGCATTGTCGAACAGACTGCCCTTGATCCGTTCGACGAAGTGGCGGGCGAGCAGCGATCGACCCGAACGGCGCGGGCCGGTGAGGATCGTCGCCTTGACCGGCCATGTCGACCAGCTCCGGAAATGTTCGAAGGCCGTGCGGTTGGCCTCGCCGAGGATGAAGCGCTCGGCGGCTCCGGCCTGTGGCCAGTCGAGCGGGAGCGCGATCTGGTCGGGGCCGCGGATCATGGACGCGGCGGCGGCGGTTTGACGGCCGGCGCAAGCAGGTCGGGACGGGGTTGCGGAGGCGGCGGCGGCGGCGCGGCGGCGCGTGACAGGCGCAGCTGGCCACCCTCGTAATCGACGCTCCAGCCGCGCGCCATCAGCGCGGCTCGCAAGGCCGACACGTCGCCATGATAGGTCGCGACGACGCTGCTCGTGCCGCCGATCGCGATGCTGCTCTCACTGACGGCATCAACCCCACTGACAGCGCGGACGCTGGCGACGGCGGCCGACAGCGACGCGCCGTCGGGTGTGGCGACGAGCAGCTGATAGGCCTGCGCGGGCTGGTCATTGCCGGTCGTAACGGCCTCGTCAGGGAGCAGTTCTGCGGGCGGCGGCGGCGGGGGCGGCGAATTGAGAGACACGTCACGATGGAGCTGTCCGGAGTTGAGCGCGGCGGTAAACAGCTGGTCCATCTGCTGTACCCCCTTGTTCATCAGCGGCTGAAGGTCGCCGCCATCGCGGTCGTGGATGTCAAAGCTGCCGACGACCGCGCCGTCTGGTCCGTGGCGGGCGATGAAGTGGGCGCTCGCCGGACCACCGGGGTAGAGCCTGCGAAGCTGGACCTCGGCGACGAGTATGTCCGACGCTCCATAGGTTTCGAGGATGTTTCGCCACCACGCGCGGCCCGGACGATCGACCTGCGCGGCGTTGACCAACAGCGGGTCGGCGCCAAGACCCGAAGGGCGGACGTAGTCGATCGCGCTGGTCGACGTCTTGAACGACGCCCAGGCACGCTGCCAGGCATTGCGCGTCTCGACGCTGGTCAGGGTGCCAGCGGTAAGCATCACCGGGATCAGCAGCATTGGTTCGGATCTGCGCAGGTCTCCTGCCATGCCAACCAGTTCGGCCGAGCGGGATCGGTCGAACAGCACGCCGAGGTCGGCGATGTAGCGGCCGGGGCCGATCTGCTCCTTTTCAACCGCAATCGAGCTGACGAGGCCGTCGAGCGTCGCGTCGTCGACCGCGGGGGCGTCGTTGGGGGACGCACCATTCGCCTTGGCCCACAACATGCGGAAGCCGATCCGCTGGGCCGCGCGCCACCCCGCATAGCGCGCCGCCTCGGCCGTCTCGCCGCCGACATCGACATGGATTCCGGACATATCGAGCAGCCCCGAGCTATCGATCGGCGAGATGCCGCGGTCGCCGCTCTCCAGCTGCGCGACCAGCGCGCTGCCGAAGCCGGCGATGGCAAGCATGGCGGCGAACAGGACGGAAGGGCGGCGCAACTGCATCGCCAAGGCTTTTGGCGACAACGGCGTGGAAATCCAAGCGCGTTGTCGTTACTCGGGCCTCCATGACGCAAAAGCCGCTTACCTACGCCGACGCGGGCGTGTCGATCGCCGCCGGGAACGCGCTCGTCAAGGCGATCGGGCCTTTGGCGAAATCGACCCGGCGACCGGGGGCTGATGCGGAGCTCGGCGGGTTCGGTGGGTTCTTCGATCTGAAAGCGGCGGGGTACAAGGACCCGCTGCTGGTCGCCGCCAACGACGGGGTCGGGACCAAGCTCAAGCTGGCGATCGAGGCCGGCCGACATGGCGGGGTCGGCATCGACCTCGTCGCGATGTGCGCCAACGACCTCGTCGTGCAGGGTGCCGAGCCTCTGTTCTTCCTCGATTATTTTGCGACCGGCAAGCTCGATAACCACGTCGCGGTAGCGGTCGTGGCGTCGATCGCGGAAGGTTGCCGGCAGGCGGGCTGCGCGCTGATCGGCGGCGAGACGGCGGAAATGCCGGGCATGTACGCCCCGCGCGACTATGACCTCGCCGGCTTCTGCGTCGGGGCGGTCGAGCGGGGCGAGCAGTTGACCGGAGCCGACATCATGCCGGGCGATGTAGTGCTCGGGCTGGCGAGTTCGGGGGTCCATTCGAACGGGTTCAGCCTGGTGCGGCGAATCATCGCGCAGGAGGGGTGGAGGGTAGACCGGCCGTCGCGGTTCGACCCCGACCGGCTGCTCGGCGACGCACTGCTCGAGCCGACGCGAATTTACGTAAAATCGCTCCTGCCAGAGGTTCGTGCCGGGCGAATCAAGGGCCTCGCGCACATCACCGGCGGCGGACTGCTGGAGAATGTCCCACGGGTAATGCCCGAGGAGGTGCACGCAAGGATCGACGCCAACGCATGGCCCCTGCCCCGGCTGTTCGCGCAACTTCAGGCCGGCGGCAAGATCGAGCCGGAAGAAATGGCGCGGACGTTCAACTGCGGGATCGGCATGGTCGCGATCGTGACGCCGGAACATGTTGCGGCGGTGATGGCGGGGCTGACTGCGGCGGGCGAGACCCTGTTCCAGATTGGCGCGATCGAGGCCGGCGCGCGGGGCTGCACGGTCAGCGGATCAGTCGAGACGTGGAGTGCGCGCGAGGCGTGGTCCGCGACCCACAACCATGGCTGACAGGGCAAGGGTCGCGGTCCTGATCTCGGGTCGGGGCAGTAACATGGCGGCGCTGATCTATGCCGCTCGGGCCGAGGATTGCCCGTTTGAGATCGTGCTGGTCAGCGGGGACCGGCCCGACGCTCCGGGGCTGGCGCTGTCCGAGGCCGAGGGGGTCGAGGTAGTCCGCTTCCCCTCCCCTACCAAGGAAACGAAAGCGGCCTTTTTCAGCGACCTCGACCGCGTCCTTCGCGATGCATCGGCGGAGTTTGTCGTGCTCGCCGGGTTCATGCGGATCCTGCCCGACGCGTTCGTCGCGGGGTGGGCGGGGCGGATGATTAATGTCCACCCCTCGCTGCTGCCCAAATATCGCGGGTTGCATCCTCACGCGGCTGCGCTCGATGCGGGCGATAGAGTTGCTGGGTGTACGGTGCATCTCGTCACCGCCGAGCTCGATGGCGGGCCGATCCTCGGGCAGTGCGAGGTGGCGGTAATGCCGGGCGACACGGCGGAGTCACTCGCCGAGCGGGTGCGAATCGCCGAGCACCAGCTGCTGCCGCAGGTGTTGGCCGACTATGTCGGCCGCGAACGCGATCCCGAGTGGATCGTGGCCAAGGTTAGCGAATTGGCGCTGGCGCTCCCCGAAACGCGCTTCAGGACGAGCCACGGCGCGCCGGCGTGGCACGTGGGTAGCGAATCTTCGGGCAAGTTCTTCGCGATCATGTGGCTGCGCCATCATGGCGACACATCGGTTGCGGTGCTAGTCAAGTGCAGCGCCCAGGACGAACTCGCTGCGCTGATCGACGCCTACCCGGAGCAATATTTCTGCCCGGCCTATTACGGCTCCTCTGACTGGATCGGCCTCCGCCTCGACTGCGGCGCAGTCGACTGGGACCATGTCGCGGAGTCGCTGGCGAAAAGCTGGCAAATCGCCGCCCCGGCACGGTTGGGGAAGTTGATGCGGATAGCAGATGCGTTTTAGTTGCGCACATTCCCACCGCTGTCCAGCAGGCCTGTCCGCATGACCGAACTGCGCCCGTCCGAACCCACTCCTGCCGAGCGCAAGGCGCGGCGCCGGATGCTCAGCCTAGGGGAATCCATCGCCATTGGCGCGCTGATTCTGTCGGCGCTCGGGCTATGGAATGGGTGGCGTGGACACGACGACGGCAAGCCCCGCCCGACCACGGTCGTCGAACAAAAAACCGCTGTCCCGCTGGCATTGCGTGGGCGAATCGAAGACGGAGGCAAGGCGATCACCATCAGTCCGGTTGACCCGGACCATGCACTTGATTCGCTGACGCTGACCATAGCCGCTAAGTCGCCGATCGATCTGGGCAGCGACGGGCGGCTGACGGCATCGACGCTGGAGCCCGCGCTCGAAACAAGCGCCAAGGACAAGCAAATCGCGACCGTCCCGATAAGAATCGCCGCCCGCTACATTGAGGCGGGCAACGACCGACGCGGTGTCGGCACCTATCGCCTGTCCTACCGCTGGGAAGGCGGCGGACTATTCGGCGGCCGCTCGCTCAGACTGGTTGGATTCAGCCGTGGATGAAACTAACCGACAATCTCGTCCGGCTTGAAGAAAAAGGCGACCTCGGTGGCGGCGTTCTCGAGACTGTCCGAGCCGTGGACCGAATTGGCCTCGATCGATTCCGCGAGCTGCTTGCGGATCGTGCCGGCATCGGCGTTGGCGGGGTTGGTGGCGCCCATGATTTCGCGGTTCTTGGCCACCGCATTGTCGCCTTCGAGGACCTGAACGACCACTGGGCCGGAGATCATGAAGCTGACCAGGTCGTTGAAGAAAGGACGCTCGCGGTGGACGCCGTAGAATTCTTCGGCCTGCGCCTGCGACATATGGATGCGCTTCGAGGCGACGACGCGCAGGCCAGCCTCCTCGAGCATCTTGGTCACTGCGCCGGTCAGGTTGCGGCGGGTGGCATCGGGCTTGATGATCGAAAAGGTGCGCTCGGTCGTCATGGCCGGACGGGCTCCTGTGCTGGGGGTGATGGGTTGGGCGCGCCCTTAGCTGGAGGGGCTGGAAAGGGCAAGGACAGTCAGGCCTTTTGGGTCCAGCGCCCGTCTTCCTGCGCCCAGTATCGGCGCTCGACCCCTTCCCTGCCGCTAAGCAGCTTCCACGCCAGCCGCGCCACTTCGAGATGGCTTTCGTCGAACAGGAAGAAGGCGCGGTCGAAGGTCAGCGCCGCCTCGCGCCACTCGCCGTCGGCAATCGCGATATTCCGCGCGAGGTTGGGGGCGTCGGGGGTGGTCGAGAGCAGCACCGGCTGGCGCGCGTCATCGACGCCGCCGGCGACACCGTGGGGGACGAAGGCCGTGCCGTCAGTCCACAGCAAGCGGTCAAGGCGGGCCAGCTGGGATTCGTCGGAGGAGATGGCGATAAGGCGCTGGTCTTCCGCCAGAAGCCTGGTCGCGATCGAGCTAAGCACCGCGTCCGGCGTGGTGTGGGCGAGCTGGTAGAAGTCGACTCGCACCTGGCCCTCACCCCCGCTCGATCAGCCCTTCTCGACCACGTCCGCAACATATTGGTCTAGCAAGCGCACGCCGAACCCCGTCGCGCCCTTGTCATAGGTGCTGTTCGGTTTGTCGCTCCACGCCATTCCGGCGATGTCGAGGTGGGCCCATTTGACGCCTTCGTCGATGAACCGTCCGATGAATTGCGCAGCGGTGATCGAGCCCCCCTCGCGCGGGCCGACGTTCTTGATGTCGGCGATCGGCGAATCGATCAGCCGGTCGTAAGCCTCGCCGAGCGGCATGCGCCACAACTTGTCGCCCGAGGCCTTGCCCGCAGCATCGAGCTGCTCGGCGAGCGTATCATCGTTGGCGAACATGCCGCCCATCTCGTGGCCGAGCGCGACGACCATCGCGCCGGTGAGCGTGGCGAGGTCAATGATCGTCGCTGGCCTCACATTGGCCTGCGCCCAGGTGATCGCGTCGCACAGCACCAAGCGGCCCTCGGCGTCGGTGTTGATGACCTCGATCGTCTGGCCGTTCATCGAGGTGACGACGTCACCGGGGCGCTGGGCATTGCCGTCGGGCATGTTCTCGACGAGGCCGCAGATGCCGACTACGTTGGCCTTGGCCTTGCGCCCGGCGAGCGCCTTCATCGCGCCCGCGACCGCGCCCGCGCCGCCCATGTCCCACTTCATCGATTCCATGCCCGCGGCGGGCTTGATCGAAATGCCGCCGGTGTCGAAGGTTACGCCTTTGCCGACGAAGCACAGCGGGGTGCCGCTCGCCTCGCCGCCGTTCCAGCGCATGACGAGCAGCTGCGCTTCGCGAACCGAGCCCTGCGAAACGCCAAGCAGCGCGCCCATGCCAAGGTCGGCCATTTCCTTTTCGCCAAGCACTTCGAATTCGATCCCGAGCCCCTCCATCGACGCACGGCAACGGTCAACGAAGCTTTCGGGATAGATGATGTTGGCGGGCTCAGCGACGAGTTCGCGGGTCAGCTCGACCCCCGCGGCGAGGGGGGCATAGCGGCTCGTCCAGCGGGCTTCAGCTTCGGCGGGGGCACCGACGATGGTCAGCGTGCCAAGGGTCGGCTTTTGCTGGTCCTTGAGCTTCGTGCGGTAGCGATCGTGGCGCCACGAGCGGAGTGAAGCGGCAAGCGCGACCCTAGCAGCGGCGTCGGCGTCGAAATTGAGCCCGCTGAGGTCGAGCACGGCATGTGTCTCGCCCGAGGTCAGCAGGCGCGCGGCGAGCGTCCCGCCGAGCTTCTCCGCTGCGCTATCGGGCTTGGCGTCGATGCCGAGACCGACGACGATCAACCGGCGGCCACCGTCCTGGTCAAGATAGAGTTCGGCGGCGCCACCGGCCTCGCCTTCGAAGCGCTGGCGGCGGAGCACCGCGTCGATTCCGTCGCTCAGCCCGGCGAGGCCGGGCCGCTGGCTCCCGGCGGCGGGGACGACCAGCGCATAATCACCGGCGGGACGGGTCGGGGCGAAGCGGATTTGCATGGAATACCTCAGTTGAAGAAGTGGTTGGGCAGCCCCTTAGGATAGGGCCGCGCGATAGGCAAAGTGGTTCGCGGCGGCGAGGTTGCGATTGCCGCCTTGCGGACGAGGTGCAATAGGCAGGCGCGAACCAGTCATCCGGGCGGGGAATGTTGCGCGCATCGAAGTATTGCTGGACGGCGCTGCCGTTGCTACTCGCCATTCCGGGCATTGCCAGCGCGCAGGACACCGCGCCAACGGTCGCGCCCGAGGCGGTGAGCGTGCCCGCGACCGACGGGACGATCGACTTCGCCGCCGACGTGCTGACCTATGATAACCAGCGCGACCTCGTCACCGCGACCGGCCAGGTGCGGCTGGCCCGCGACGGCAATTATCTCGCCGCTGACCAGGTCAGCTGGGACCGCAAGACCGGCAAGGTCCAGGCGTCGGGCAATGTCGTCGTACTCGACCCCCAGGGTAACAAGCTGGTCGGCGACAAGATCGATCTGACCGACAGCCTCAAGGACGGAACGATCAACAATCTGCTGCTGGTGCTCGACACCGGCGGGCGGATTGCGTCGCAGCGCGGCACGCGGGTCAACGGAACGACGATCCTCGACAATGCGATCTACACTGGCTGCGCGGTCACGACCGACTGCGGCAAGGCCAGGCGCCCGGGGTGGACGATCAGCGCGGTGCGGGTGACGAGGTCGGCCGACGGCAAGTCGATCCGCTTCACCGGCGGTCGGATCAACATTCTCGGCGTGTCGCTTCCCCTGCTCGCGGTGGTTGCGCTGAATACCGGCAAGGGCGGGAACAGCGGCTTCCTGATCCCCGACCTCGCCTATTCTCACTCGAACGGGCTCGAGGTTTCGCTGCCTTATCATTTGCAGCTGGCGCCCAACCGCGACGCGACCCTGACCCCGCGTCTCTATACCGGCAACGCCCCGGCGCTGAGCGTGCAATATCGCCAGCTGACCCGGCTCGGCGCGTTCCAGCTCGGCGGCTTCCTGACCTCTGGCCGGATCGACAGCTCGAGCACGCTCCAGCCGGTCGGAAACAAGGCGTTGCGTGGCTATATCGAGGGCAATGGCAAGTATCAGTTTGACCCCTATTGGAGCCTGACCGGGTCGATCCGCGCCGCGACCGACAAGACCGTCACCAAACGCTACGACATCACCAACGACGACCGGCTGCGCAGCTTCCTCGATCTCGAGCGGATCGATGCCAACAGCTATGTCTCGATCGCCGGCTGGGCGTTCGAGGGGTTGCGTGTCGATGATCGCCAGCGGACCATCCCCATCGCCCTGCCCGCGATCGACGCACGGCTGCGGTTCAAGCGTCCGGTGCTGGGTGGGCGAGTCGAGGTCGAGGCGAACAGTCTGGCGATCACCCGCATCGACGGGCAGGACACGCAGCGCGCCTTCGTCCAGGTGCGGTGGGACATGCGCAAGCTGACGTCATGGGGCCAGCAACTCACCTTCACCGCGCTGACGCGCGGCGACGTCTATCACACCGACGATTCGGCGGACACGAGTGTCGTGTCCTACCGCGGGCTCGACGGGTGGCACGCGCGCGGAATCGGGGCGCTGGTCGCCGACGCGCGCTGGCCGCTGATCGGCAATGCCTTTGGCGGCGTCCAGACGATCACCCCGCGAATACAGATCGTGGCCACACCGCCGGTGCCAAACCTGAGCATCCCCAACGAGGACAGCCGGTCGATCGACCTCGACGATTCGAACCTCTTCTCGATCAATCGTTTCTCGGGCTACGACCGCTGGGAAGATGGCAGC
>JANMWM010000022.1:0-6156 GCA_031394005.1 Sphingomonas sp. | reverse complement strand
CCCAACCGCTCATCCTAATTGACGCTGTGCCGCTCATCCATGTTGTCGCCGCGCACTTCAAGTTCGCGGTCGAGTGCTTCCGCGATGCGCTCGCCCAATTCCTTTCGGTTTACGAGAACGGCGATAGTCGGAAGTGGATTGGGCTGGATAGCCGCTTCGATTTCAAGAATTCTTGCTGCGAGCCAGCGAACTAAATCACTTTCGCTTTGCAAACCAGTCGCCAGTACCGGTGCCACGCCCTCATTGTCGACGTGGGCAGGCAATTCGGCAAGAACTGGCTCTGCCCCCGATAACTCGGCGATCGCGCGGGCAAACTCGAGTAGGAGTTCTCGTGTCCCCCTTTGGATAGCTTATTGGCGACCGCCTGCGCGAAAGATCAAGCGGGGTTCGTTGATTTTAGATCAGATATTCGTCTGATGTCCTTCCACCCGCTCCAGCTCCCAAGCGCGTTGAGCTGAGATAGTTCTATTGACCGGCTGAGTTGTTTTATCGTGGGAGCGGGCCGCTCGGGGCATTCGCCCGGGCAGCCCGCGTTTCACTTATCATTCGTTGCCCGTCAGCCTTGCAGCTGTCCTGCAGGTCGCGACTGGCTAGGCAATGATCAGGTCGTTTTCGACCTGCGTTGCGCCTGGCGCACCCCATGCCGTCGCGCCGGCAACGAAGCGGTCGCTGGGAGTTTCGACCGAACCCGTCAGCTTCACCTTGCCACCGGTAGCAGTGACGGTGATGGTCTTGGGATCGAACCAAGAACGATGCAGCGCCCGATCGATATTGTTGCTGATGTTGGTCGCATCCGGACGGGGCTTGATCATCGTCTCGTTGAACACGCCCAGCACGCCGTGAAGACTGCGTACCATGCGTTCGGCCGCCTGTTGCTCGAAATGCCAGTCGACCTTGCCGGTCAAGGTAACCCAGCCATTCTCGACTTTCACCTTGATGGCGTTGGCGGGAACACTGACATCCCAGGCGAGACGGTCGAGGGCGGCATTGGCGATGTTCTCATCGCTGCGGACCATGTCCGAGAGTAGATTGACTTTGAGCTCTTCGACGACGCCTTTGACGCCCTTGACGCGCGCGGCGGCTTTTTCGGCAGCACGCTTTTGCATGTAATTGCTGACATGCCCGGTGAGGGTGACCACGCCGTTCTTGGCAATCACGCCAATATGCGCAGCGGTAACGCTTGGCTCCCACTCGAAGTCGGCGAGACCGGCCTCCTGACGTTGGCGATCCTGGGTCATAAATACTCCTGATTTTTGATGGCGAGAAGCTTCTGGCGAATTCACCGATTGCTTCTCGTCTACGATCCCGGAGCCAGCGCCTTACGCGATATTCAGTACAGGGCGTTTACCGGGATTGATCTGCTAGGCTGGTAGTCGGAGGGCAGACAGAGTCGGAAAATACTCAGTCGGTAATTGAGAGCCGTCGGCGGCGTTCATCTCAGCTCGACGGGTAGGATTTCGTGGACGCCGAGGCTGCAATAGCCAGTGCCAGCTGGCGATCGCCGATATCGCGATCGTGTACCTGATCTCCATGAAGCGAAGCTTCGCGAGTAAGCTTGCCAGTGGGGTCTTCACCGTCGAGCAAAATCGCGTGGCCATGCCATCCGCTTGCCCGCATCTCGCGCAGAAACGTAAGGCCTTCACCATGTCGCATGCTCACGTCGACCACGATGCAGGCGTCGTTCCGCGATGTTGGGTCGGCCAGTAGGCCTGCGCAGGTCGCGTAGGAACTGACCTTATAGTCTTCGGATCGCAGCATGAGCTGCCGCGCATGACGCACGTCCGCGTCGCCATCGACTAAGGAAACGCTCACCCTCTCGTCAGTCGCTGCATCACTTTCAGTGGACATGAAAAAACCCTTTCGAACGAGAGTCTGACATGTCGAACTGTCGATGTATGTACGTATAATACGAGGTAAAGTTCAGCCCATCTAAGGGTCACCGATGATCCAAATTCATTTTTATAGCTTGCCCACCTCCAGGCTATATTCAACAATCTCCACCCGCTCATACATGTCGTTTTTGGAGAAAGGACTTTCGCTGAGGTAGGCCTCAGCCTTATCGAAATCGGCTACTTCGAGGCAAACCATCAGTCCGACGGACTTGCCGAGCCGGTTCTTGAGCGGCCCGGCCAACTTCAATGAAATGAATGGCTGGCTCAGATGTTCGTTAAGATCAGGCTCCAGCTTGGCTGGGAGCGTCTCGATTCCCGGCTTAAAAAAGCCCATCACTGCAAAGAGCATGCTGTCTCCATTTAAAGCCGCTTGAGTAAATCTGTTGGGGTTCAAGCCTCCACGCCCAAGCCCGCGGCGAACGCGATTCTCAGAACTCCCGAGAGGTTTCGAACGTGAAGCTTCTCCATCAGGCTTGCGCGATGAACCTCGACCGTCCGGGTGGCAATCCCGAGATCGAAGGCGATCAGCTTGTTGGGGCGCCCGCTCACCATGCCGCCGAGCACCTCATATTCCCGCTCCGTCAAAACGGCCAACCGGATGATAGCGTCGCCTTCTGCCAGCTGCGCTTTGTGGCTTCGGGTCGTAATCTCGAAGGCTGCTTCGATTGCCGCAAGCAAGGCGATACGCTCGAACGGTTTTTCCAGAAACTCGACCGCTCCGGCTTTCATCGCGTGAACCGCCAGATTGACGTCGCCATGGCCGGTCAGGACGATAATCGGGAGTTCGATCCCATTTTGGGCAAGTTCATACTGAACCTCTAGCCCGTCGACGCCCGGCATGCGCACATCGAGGAGGATGCACCCTGTCGTCTCGCTGTTGACGAATTTGATAAATTCGGCGCCCGACGCGTGGCTTTTGGTGCGATATCCAGCCTTCGTCAGCATAAAGCCGACTGATTGGCGAATGGCCGCGTCGTCGTCGACAATGTGAACGAGATACGGCTCGTCAGCCATCCGATCCCTCCGCCAGCGGAACACAGAAATGAAATGCGGCCCCCTCACCAGGCTTGCTATCAACCCAGATCCGGCCGCCATGCGCCTCGATGATCGTTCGGCAGATCGACAAGCCAAGGCCCATGCCGTCTTCCTTCGTCGTCGCGAACGCCTCGAACAGATGATCCTGTATCGAAGAGTCGATGCCCTCGCCGGTGTCGGATACCGTGACCTTGACCCAACCGCCCCGGTCAGGCGCCGTTGCGATCGTCAAGCGCTTCAACGGCGAAGCAACCATTGCCTGGATGGCATTGCGGATCAAGTTTACCAGCACCTGCTGTATTTGCACGCGATCAACCATGACCCAGTCACAACCGGCGGCAATCGTCATTGAGACCTCGATCCCGGCTTCATGGGCGCCCAGCAGGCCCAAGCTCGTCGCTTCCTCAACCACGGCTTCGAGGCTCTCCACGCCAATCCCCGTATCGCCCGTCTCAACGAACGACCGGAGGCGGCGGATAATCTCGCCGGCGCGTAATGACTGCGCCGCCGCGAGCTTCAGCGCCTCCTGTATCTCATCGATTGGCGGAGCGTCGGTGCCATCAAGCATGTCGAGGACCGTTTCCAGATAATTGGCGACTGAGGTCAGGGGCTGGTTAATCTCGTGGGCGAGCGTCGACGCCATCGTGCCCATGGCACTGATTCTGGATACTCGAACAAGTTCGGCCTGTAGGTCTTCGACGTGCTTCTCGGTCTCCTGCCGCCGCGTCAGGTCACGAATGAAGCAGGTAAAGATCCGGTCTCCGCTGACCGATGCTTCGCCAACGGCAAGTTCGACAGGGAAGTGCGTGCCGTCCTTCTTGAGGCCGACACCCCTCCTTATTTCCGTCGGCCGGCAATATCTGGACGGAAAGGATCCGCCGCGAACCTCATCGCCCGGGATTAGGACTTCGACATCCAAGCCAAGGACGTCAGCTTCCACATAAACGAAGAGCTGCTCGGCAGCGGCGCTGAACGAAGAGATGATACCGCGCTCATCCATCACGATCATGGCGTCTGGCACGGTCGCCAGGATCGAGCGCAAATGCTCTTCCCTGCGTGCCAATCCCAGCTCGGTTGCCTTCTGGTCAGTAATGTCGCGGACGACCTTGCCGAAGCCACGCAAAACGCCGGCGTCATCGCGCAGCGCCGTGATCGTGACGCTGGCAAGAAATTCCGATCCATCCTTACGAACGCGCCAGCTGTCCTCCTCGACGCGGCCCTCCACGTTCGCTCGGTGAAGATCCTTGCGAGGTTTGCCCGCCGCCAAATCTTCAGGCGTGTAGAACACCGAGGAGTTACGGCCGATGATCTGTGCTTCAGTCCACCCCTTGATGCGCTCGGCGCCGCGGTTCCAGACAGTCACACAGCCATCCGTGTCGAGCATGTAGATGGCGTAATTGGTCGCCCCGTCGATCAGCAGTCCAAGCTCTTCGGCCATGACGGCAGTGCGCCGCTGCGCTTGATCCAGGCTTCGTTCGCCCGAAAATGACCCAAGATCGTTCACGAACCGTCGGCGATCGAAACGATGGCATAGCGCGACATGATGTGATTTTCCCGTTATATCCCAACCCATCAACGCTTCGCGAAGCGATTGTGGGCCCTCATTTTCATCGCCGCGAGACATTCAGCTGAGTTGCCCGATTGACGCAAAGGCAGCTTCAGCAAACAAAACCACCAAAAGGAGCGACGCGCCGATCGAAAAGTGCAGACTTATGCGAGGTGGACGTTCACTTGGTCGGGGAATTGATGTCATGGAGCCTCCGGGGACGAGGCCAGCATTTCACCGATCGCACACTCGATTTCTATTGTGGTTTTACACAATTATCCGCTGAACTGAGTCATCGGACCTCATGACGGCATGCTCGCGAAGCCAAAATCGCTAACAATCGCCGACTGGCTCAGCGGCCTGTCAAAACGACTGGATTGTCCGAAGGATTAGTTAGTTTCCACAACTCCCCCTGTAACAATCCCGAGGGTAGTCTTCTCCCTCGGTGTGCCGCTTTCAGCGGAAATTGGGAATGAAGCTTTGCGCGGATTTATAGCAGACATTGAAACTCTCAGCGAAGCGAATGTCACATTCCGAACGGTTCTTTACACGGCAACGAATTGCCAACTCGTCCTTATGGCGCTGAAGGTCGGGGAGGATATCGGAATCGAAGTTCACAAACTCGATCAGTTTTTTCGGGTTGAGCGAGGTAACGGGGAAGTCATACTCGATGGTGTGAAAACACCGATCAGCGCGGGCTTTGCCGTACTGGTGCCAGCTGGCACCGAGCACAACATCGTCAATACTGGAACAACGCCACTCAAGCTCTACACTCTCTACGCTCCGCCCAATCACCGGGATGGCGTGGTCCATGCCACACGCGCCGATGCCAGGGCTGATCCAGAACATTATGACGGCAAGCCGACTGAGTCACCGCGGTCATGAAGCTATACACCATGCCCGACACCTGTGCCCTGGCGGCGCACATCCTCATCAAATGGGCCGGTCTCGACATCGACGTTGAGGTCATGGCGTCACATGAAAACCGGCAGCCTCCTTATCTGGCGCTCAATCCCCACGGCAAGGTGCCCGCGCTCATGCTTGACGACGGCAGCATCCTGACCGAGGCGGCCGCCATTCTTCCGCTTTTCGCCGAACTGGCGCCAGCGGTCCGCTTGGGCGGGTGTGACTCCCGCGAGCGCGCGCGGATTGCCGAAGCCCTCGGGTTCATGATTGGTGAGGTCCATTCCGACTGGACGCCGCATTTTGCTCCGCAGCGCTATCTGGCTGAAGGCGGTGACTTCATCGAGCTCGAGCGATCAACATTCGAGCGGTTGGGTATGCAATATACCTTCCTCGAAGAGGCCATGGGACCAAGTGGGTGGTATTTGTTTAGCCGTTGCACAATAGCAGATGCATATCTCTACATGCTGTTGCGCACAGCCGACCTCATGCCAGAAGCGCTTCGACCCTACCCAAAGCTCGCTGCGTTCCGCGCTCGGCTCGACGTCGAGCCGAGCGTGGTCGCGGCGCTCGCAGAGCAATCAGTGCCCGGAAGTTATCGCCAACAATCTTTGCCGCGGCTTTGAGGTAGGCAAACTGCCAAAGGCGCGCCCTCTTCTTCCGACGTCGCCACCGCCGCACCTGCGGAGGATAGGCTTCGGGACCAAGCTTACAACGTGGGAAGCAACTCACGATTATCGTGGAGCGCACCGAGTTTCCGCTCCAGAAGCATCAGCGTCG
>JANMWM010000008.1:0-4465 GCA_031394005.1 Sphingomonas sp. | reverse complement strand
GCGCCGCTGCAGCTCGGCCTCATACAGCCGCGCCTTGAGCTGTTTCATCGCCTCGGCCTTGTTCTTGTGCTGCGATCGCTGGTTCTGGCACTGCACCACGATATTGGTCGGCATATGCGTGATCCGCACCGCGCTGTCGGTCGTGTTGACGTGCTGCCCGCCCGCGCCCGACGCGCGATAAGTGTCGATCTTGAGGTCGCTCTCGTTGATCTCGATGTCGATGTCGTCGTCGACCTCGGGATAGACCCACACGCTGGCGAAGCTGGTGTGGCGCCGCGCCGCGCTATCATAGGGACTGATCCGGACCAGCCGGTGAACCCCGCTCTCGGTTTTGGCATAGCCGTAAGCATTCTCGCCCTTGACCAGCAGCGTCGCCGACTTGATACCGGCCTGTTCGCCGACATGGAAATCGACCAGCTCGACCTTCATCCCGTGGCGCTCGGCCCAGCGCGAGTACATCCGCTGGAGCATCCCCGCCCAATCCTGGCTCTCGGTCCCGCCGGCCCCGGCGTTGACCTCGACATAGGCGTTGTTGGCGTCGGCCTCGCCCGCCAGCAGCGCGGCGACCTTGTCGCGCTCCGAGCTTTCGGCGAGGTCAGCGAGTGCTTTGACCGCATCATCGACCAGCCCTGCGTCGCCTTCGGCCTCGGCCATTTCCATCAGCTCGACGGTGTCGGTCAACTCGGTCTCGATCTTCTTGGTTGCGCCGATCGCCTCCTCCAGCCGGCGGCGCTCGCGCATCACCTCCTGCGCCGCCCGGGGGTCGTCCCACAGCGTCGGATCCTCGACCGTGGCGTTAAGCTCGCCGAGCCGCTTGTGCGCGCGATCCCAATCGAGGAAGCGGCGCAGCAGCACGGTCGCGGCGTTGATCTGGTCGACAAAGGCTTGCGCTTCGGCGCGCATGGGCAATTCCTCGGGGTCGGTGTTGGCTCGCGCCTAGTAGATGCCGCCCTGCCGTTGCAAGAAATCGTCCTGCACAGCCTTCGGCTTTGACTTCGAGCGAGGCGCGGCTCGGCGGGCCGGGGCAGCAGTCGCATCCCCCGTGGACCTGTCGCTCGCCGCCCCAACCTCGCGCCGCCGGATGCTGCGGCGCGGTTCGGTCTCGGGCTGGAAGGCTTCCCAGATCACCTCGGCCTTGGGATTCTCGCTCGTTGGGAATTCGCCGAATACCCGCTTGCCCGTCACCCGGTCGATCCGTACCATGCGGATCCCCGGCGGGGCGATGAACGGGATCGGCGGCATGTCGGCAAAGGCCTTCTGGGCGAACTGCTTGAAGATCGGCGCCGCGACCCGCCCGCCCTGCGCCGCCCCGCCGAGGCTGCGCGGCTGGTCATAGCCGAGATATACCCCGCCAACGATCTCGGGCGTGCCACCGACGAACCATACGTTGGTCGGTCCCGACGTCGTCCCGGTCTTGCCAAACAGCGGGCGGTTTAGATCGCGCAGCACGGTCGCGGTGCCGCGCTCGATCACGCCTTCCATGATGTGCACCATCTGGTAGGCGGCGAGCGGGTTGAGCAGTTGGCGCTGGTGCTCGGGCGGACGCGGCATCGCCTTGCCATCCCAGTCGGGGGCGCTGCAATTGCCCATCACTTCACAACGATTGTCGGTGCGGAAGATGAGCTTGCCGGTGCGATCCTGGACATAGTCGATCAGCGTCGGCTTGACCTGCCGCCCTCCATTCGCAAGCGTCGCATAGGCGTTGACCAGCCGCAGAACGGTGGTGTCCCCGGCGCCCAGTGCGACCGCCAGATACGACGGGTATTTGCCCACCCCGAGCTTCTCGGCAGTCGCGACAACCTTATCCATTCCGGTCTGCGAGGCGGCGCGCACGGTCATCAGGTTGCGTGACTGCTCGACACCCCAGCGCATCGTCTTTGGGCCCGAATATTTGCCGTCGAAATTCTTGAAGCATTTGTTGCCGAGCCCGGCACCCTGATAGACGCAAAACGGTGCATCGACGAGGATCGTCGCTGGGGTGAGGTCGTTCTCGAGCGCGGTCTCATAAACGATCGGCTTGAACGCCGATCCCGGCTGGCGAAACGCCTGCGTCGCGCGGTTGTAGGACGATCCGATCACGTCGAACCCGCCCTGCATCGCCAGCACGCGGCCGGTGCGCACTTCCTCGGCAACCATGCCGCCGCCGACTTCAGGGATCGAGCGCAGCGCATAATTATGGGCATCGACCTTCTTGACGATGACTACCATGCCGCGATGGAGGAAGCCGAACGCCGCCCCGCCAACCCCGCGCTTGGGCTGGACGGCGTTCGACGCGGGGAGCGTTCCAGTCGATCCGTCGGGTAGTCCGATCGTCGCCTCATTGCCCGTCTTGGCGAGCACCACCGCCTTTGACCAGTCTGGAAAGCCGGTGCCGAGCGGTGCCGCCAGCAGCTGTCCGCGCCATTCGCGATCCATGTCGAGGTCGAGCTTGGGATCGATCCAGCCGCGCCCAGCGTCGAAATTGGCGAGGCCTTCGCGCAGCGCATCGGCGGCGGCGTCCTGCATCACCGGGTTCATCGAACTACGCACCCACAGCCCGCCCGCGTAGATGCTGTTGGGGCCGTCTTCGGCCTTCTCGCCATATTTCTTGAGCAATTCGCGGCGCACTTCCTCCATGAAATAGCCGCCGGCCTCATGAATGCGGGCGTTGCTGCCATAGCGGATCGTGCCGAGCGGGGTCGCCATCGCGGCGTCGTGCTGCTCCTGCGTGATATAGCCATTGGCCAGCATCTCCTTGAGCACATAGTTGCGCCGAGTGAGCGCCTTGGCCGTCGCCCGCTCGGGATCGTAGTTCGACGGCGCCTTGGGGAGCACGGCGAGATAGGCCGCCTCGGGCAGCGTCAGGTCGATGACGTCTTTGTCGAAATAGGCCCTGCTCGCGGCCTGAACACCATAGGCATTGCGGCCGAGGAAGATCGAGTTGAGGTAGATCTCGAGGATATGGGGCTTCGACAGCGTCGCCTCGAGGCGGAAGGCCAGGATCGCCTCGCGGACCTTGCGCTTGACCGAATATTCGTCGTCGCCGAGCAGATGCTTGGCGACCTGCTGGGTAATCGTCGACCCGCCCCGCGCCCGCGCGCCGCCAGTCGCTTTCTTGACGCCATAGTCCAGTACCGCGCCAACCAGCCCGGGGTAATCGATCCCGCCGTGGCTGAAAAAGGTCTTGTCCTCGGCCGAAATGAAGGCGTGGACGACGAGTGGGGGATATTCATCAAAAGCGAGCTCGACTCGCCGCTCGCGCGCGAAACTGCCGACGGGGTCGCCGTCGTAACCGCGAACATTGGTCGGCAACGCAGCTTGGTAAGCGAGCAGTTTCTCGGAGGTCGGTAGCCCGGCCGAGAAGTACAGCCAGGTTATCGCAAAGACTAGGACCAGCGCGCCGAGGCCCGAGATCGCATAGCGCACAGGGCGTCGGGAGAACCACGGATCAACGCGTGCGTGGACCCGCTCGTTGAACGCAACCATGTCGGGCAGACGGTCGACGAAGTCAAAGCTCGGGCGTCGGAACCGGGGCAAGTGAAGCGGGGGAAAGCTAACCATCGCCGCTACGTCTAGCGGCGTCCGGCCCGGGCCGCAAAGGGTTAGCGGCGTGTTGCCAAATCGGCCTCGATCGCCTGCGCCAGCGCCAAGACGAGCGGCGCTCGGCCCTGCGGGGTGACCAGCGCCGCCTCGTCATCGACATTGCTGATATAACCCGCCTCGACCAGCACCGCCGGCGTATCGGCGCGGCGCAGGACGTGGAAGGCGGCGAACTGGTGCGGGCGCGGGCGGAGCAGCACCGGACCCGCGGCGCGGCGGACAATTCGCTCGGCGAGCGCGGCGCTGTCCTCCATCTGGTCGCGCAGCGCGAGGTCGGACAGCATCGCGCGAACGTTGCCTTCGGGTTCGCTCGACAGCGGCGTCGCGACCTTGTTCTCGGCCACTGCGAAGCGCGCCGCATCGGCGTCCGAGGCCACATCGGCGAGCGAATAGATTGTGACCCCGCGCGCGAGCGGGTTTGGCGCATGGTCCATATGAATTGAGACAAATAGCCCGGCGCCGAGCCGGCGGGCGATGTCGGCGCGCTGCTCGAGCGCGACATAGCGGTCGTCGAGCCGGGTCATCGCAACCCGAACCCGCCCGCGCGCTACCAGCAAGTCGCGAAGCTCGGTCGACAGCGCCAAGGTCAGCGCCTTCTCCTCGACCGCCCCGGATACCGATTTCGACCCCGGGTCATGCCCGCCATGGCCAGGGTCGATCAGCACGATCGGTCGCCCAGGGACGCGCGCCTCGCTAACCGCGACGTCGGCGACCGCGCTTGGCAGGTCGAGCGTGAGCGATGCGTCGCGCGCTTCGCCGACCAGCGCCTTGCCCGGAAGGTCGCCGCGACGAATGCCGACCCCGACGAGCGTGGCGGCGCCGACAACGAGGATCGCGATCCCCGCCAGCAGCATTGCCCGCCTTGCCTTGCCTGAACTCACGCCCG